>JAESUI010000276.1 GCA_016763135.1 Flavobacteriales bacterium | reverse complement strand
TTTATGAAGCTAGAGAATATGGTGCGGATGTTGAGCTACATTTTGTGTCAATGAGTGATACAACGGAAATTGAAAGCAGTGCTGGTTTATTTTTTTCTAAATTAACACATTTCAACAGCTTTGAATTATCGAAAAATGATTTTGTCTTTGTTCCTGGGTTAGATTATGAACTTCTCTCTGATAACGCTTTTATAAAAGAAAGCAAACCCTTTTTTGATTGGTTGCACTTTCAATACACAAATGGTGTAAACATTTGTTCAGTATGTACCGGAACATTTTTATTAGCTGAATCTGGAATTTTAAATGGTCAAGAATGTACCACACATTGGAGGTATATATCACGTTTGATTAATAAATTCCCTAATATAGATTTACAAAAAAACAGATTATTTGTAGCCAACAATAATTTATATACGAGCGCAGGCGTATCTTCTGGAATTGATTGGGCACTTTATATATTAGAAAATCTATTTGGTTCTAAGTTTGCCTCAGATATAGCTAAGGAGGTAGTCATTTATTTAAGGCGTAGCGAATCAGATCCACAACTTAGCATTTTTCTTCAATATAGAAATCATTTGGATTCTCGAATTCATAACGCACAAGATTATATGGTAAAGCATTTATCCAAGTCATTTACAATACAAGATATCTCTGAAACCGTCAACATGAGTGAGCGTAACCTGACTAGACTTTTTAAAATAACTACAGGAATAACGATTGGTACCTATTTGGAAAAATTAAAAGTTGATAGAGCCGTACATTTATTATCCGAAAAAAATAAAGTTGAAACTGTGGCTCAATTATGCGGTTTTAAGAGTTCGAATCAATTAAGAACAATTCTAAAAAAGCATAAAGGTATTCTACCTACTGATATTCTTTCCCTGAAATAAATTTTGTCCATATACTGCGCATGATTGTCCTTTCATTGATGGATGTATAAATGTAGATGATATTTACAATTATAATTTCAAGAAAAAATAGATTTATGTAATTCTTGAATGTCTTCTTCCAATAAGTTCGATAATTCGAGCCTTGGACTCGAAAACAAAAGAAAAACCCTCAAAACTTAATGTTTTTGAGGGTTTTTTCTAAAAATAGAAAGTGTAAAGAATTAAACTCTTGTTAAGCAGGTTTAAGAGTCAATTTTTCTGAATTCCATACTCCTGTCTTGGCAGTTTCAATAGCAAATTGGCTAAAATCCATTGGTTTTCTTCCAAGTACTTTTTCCACATCATTAGTTATTACCGAATTAGAAGGTATTAAAACTTCAGTAAATAGATAGTTGATTAACCAAATGAAATCCTCAGGAACATTATGTTCTTTTAACATACCAACGTATTCCTCCATGCTTATAGAACTAAAGTTAATTTTTCTTCCAGTAGCTTTAGAGATTTCAGTGGTTGCTTGTTCAAATGTCAACTGTCGAGGACCAGTAAGCTCATAAATTTTTCCATTGTGTTGGTCATCTAATAAAGCCTCAACAATTACCTCTGCAATATCATTAACATCAATAAAAGGAATAAGTGCTTCTGCCTTAGGAAGCGCTACATGACCTGCTAATATTGGGTCTAAAAAGAAACTTTCACTAAAATTTTGATTAAACCAACTAGCTCTTACAATAGTCCATTCAGCTGAGAAATTCATTACTACTTGTTCACATCGTTCAGCTTCCTTTTCTCCTTTTCCAGATAAGAGAACCATTTTTTGTACTCCTAATTGAACTGCCAAAGTAGTAAATTTCTTGATGGCACCCAGTGCGCCAGGAACAGCCAAATCTGGCTGATAGTTTATATAAACAGCATCCATTCCACTCAAGACATCAGTCCAAGTAGATGAATCTTCCCAGTCAAATGGTATTTTCTCACTTCTAGATCCAATACGGATATTTTCTCCTAGATTAATTAATTTTTCCGCTACTCTTCGGCCAGTTTTACCGGTTCCTCCAAGCACTAAGATTTTTTGTTTTTTCATAATAAATAGTTTTAATGGTTAAAATATAATATCGTTTTGCTTATTTAGCATAAAATATGGCAGTTATAATTGCTGTAAAACCAAGCACTGCAAAGATTGTCCTTACTGAATTTAAGTAGTTCCATTTTTCTTCATACCAAGCCCTTATGGCATTTATTTCTTCTGTATTCAACTCTTTTAATTCGATTAAATCGAGTGTATCATTCATAGGCACATTTCCGACAACAGTAACCCCAACAGTCCCTATGAGATAACAAAGCGATCCTGCCAGCATTAACCAAAAGGTTAGGTTTACATCTGTCCGGTATTGAAGGATTATGCTGATCCCCAATAATATTATTGGTCCAAAGAAAATGGCAAAGAAACCAGGATTAAGAATGGCCTTATTTATAGATTGCATAGCCTCTAAATAACTTGAGTTTGACATGTTTTTCAATCCAGGAATTACTGAAACGGTCCACGCATAAAAAAGTCCTGCAGATAGAGCCATTGTTATAATTGCGAGTAAAAGTGTAACTGATTTAAATGAAGTTTCCATAATTATTTTAAGTTTAAGGTTAATAACCAATTTTCGAGAATTGCATATTCGACATTGGTCAATTTAATTTTATTGCCACGAGGCATTCTTTTTCTTACAAAAACTTGTTTGTAAATTTTAGGGGCTAAGGCATTCATGTTTTCTCGGGTGAAGACCTTTCTTGGGTTTTGGGTTTTGTGACAGACATTGCATTTATTTGTTAAAACCTGATACGCCTTGTCTGATTTTGTCACTCCAAATTCAACACTACTATATTTTTTAACCTCCATTAAGTAACTACTTGGATTAACAAATAAAGT
Source organism: Flavobacteriales bacterium (assembly GCA_016763135.1). GTDB lineage: Bacteria > Bacteroidota > Bacteroidia > Flavobacteriales_E > Vicingaceae. Next base: position 3,959 of record JAESUI010000276.1, on the reverse strand, counting down.
TGAGCTGATTAATGTTAAAAGAATTATTGTTTTCATCTTACTAAAAGTTTTAAGCAAAGCTAGATCAAGCTCAATCCTAAAAATTGAACAAAACCGTCAAAATGAAATTGTAGTAAGTAATTAAAAAGAAACTTGAGCTTGAAACTCCTTTGGTGTTTTCCCAGTATACCGTTTAAAAGTTCGAATAAAATGCGATTGATCTGCAAACCCAGAATCAAATCCTATCTCCGTAAGATTGAGATAATCTGCATCAGTAATTTGATTTAGTGAAGTGCTAAATTGAATCATTTTAGCAAATTGCTTAGCCGTTACACCTATTTCTTTTAAGAAGTGGCGTTCAAGAGTTCTTTCAGCAACACAGAGTTTATCTCTCACCTCTTTAATGCTTATTGCACCATTCGATTTAAGAATAAGATTCGTAGCCAATTTAATTCTATAATCTGGATTAATTGAAGCAACTTTTAGTAACTCATTAAAATAATTTGCAAGAATATTAACTAGCTCTTGCTTGTTTTCAGTTTGTCTTAATCTTTTAACTGTTCCTAAGGTATCTATGTTATCCAACAATAATAGGTCATAGCAATCATCATTTAAAATTTTAGGATCAATCCCAAGTAATATTCTGCTGGCAAACGGATACATTCGCAGTATTATTGACTTAAATGGCCCCTTTACATTCAATGATATGGGCTCAATAGTTTGCCCATAAAGATAAAAATCAGATAATTGCTTATTCCTGGGTTGCAAATAAAATGGATTTTCTGATTTAGAATAAACAACTCCTGCATATCCATCAGCATAAAAAGGGAATACGTGCTCCCTATCTTTATCATCACTTTCTAAAAGAACAATATCTTTTACAAAAGGTTCCAAACTTTTATGAACTGGCAGCATTTCCATCCTTTAAATATAATAAATCAAATTGATTCGGAATTCTGAACCTTGTCCCCACAGACAAAAAAATCTCTCTAAATCAATGATATAGAGAGTTTTATATCTATTAAATAGTTCGATAAATTGAGAGATATAACTCGAGTAACGAATTTAAAGTCAGCTAAATATTGTAAAATCACTACTAACAGATAACCTTGTTTTTTTACTACATTTGATTTCCGACAAATGATGCTGATATTCTATCGAGTTTATATATGAGTAATAAAATAAAAAGAGAGCTTGCTGCAATAATGTTTACTGACATTGTTGGTTATACCGCTTTGATGCAAGGAGATGAGGATTATGCTGTTCGTATTCGAAAAAAACACCGAGAAGTTTTTAAAGAACAACATAAATTATATAAAGGAGAAATAGTACAATATTATGGTGATGGAACTTTAAGTGTTTTTAAAAGTGCTGTTGAAGCAATAGAATGTGCTATAGAAATTCAGCAATTGTTACAAAAAGGAGACCCAGTAAATGTTAGAATTGGTTTACATATAGGTGATATTGTTTTTGACAATACTGAAGTTTATGGTGATGGTGTAAATTTTGCCTCTCGAATTGAAAGTTTAGGTGTAGGTGGTGCTATCCTAATTTCTGGAAAGTTAAACGATGAATTAAAAAATCATCCCGCAATTTCTACTATTTCTTTAGGAAATTTTAAACTCAAAAACATCGATCAGCCTGTTGAAGTATTTGCCATTACAAATAAAGGAATCACTATTCCTCAGCCATTAGAGTTAAAAGGAAAAACAACAATTTCAAAAACTATAGCTGTACTTCCTTTTGTAAACATGAGTACTAGCGAAGATAATGAATATTTTAGTGATGGAATTACTGAAGAAATTATAAATGCTTTAGCCAAAATTGGTAGTTTAAAAGTAACATCGCGTACTTCATCTTTCTTTTTTAAAGGTAAAAATTTACCTGTTCCAGAAATTGGTAAAAAATTAAACGTATCAACTATTTTAGAAGGAAGTGTAAGACTTTCTGGTGATTCAATAAGAATTACAGCTCAACTAATTCAAGTAGAAGAAGATTTTCATTTTTGGTCGGAAACTTGGGATAGGAAATTAGAAAACATCTTTGAAATACAAGATGAAATAAGTTTGTTGATTGCGGATAAATTAAGAGAGCATTTTGGCCATTTTGAAATACAAGAGCATCTTGTAAATAAACAAACAGAAGTTATAAGTGCCTATGAGTATTGCTTAAAAGCAAAATTTTATCAAAACAAGTGGAACCCAGAAGATGTAAAAAAAGCAATCTCCTATTATGAAAAAGCGTTAGAATTAGACACTAAATACACTGAAGCAATTTTAGGGCTAGCTGATTCTTATAGCTTTTTAGGCACAATGGGCGCTATGCCTTTTGAAGAAGCTTGGGGTAAGACGATTCAATTTACACAACAAGCTTTAGTATTGAATGATCAATTATCGGGTGTTCATTATCAATTAGGTAACCAAGCATTCTTTTTAGAGTGTGATTATAATAAGTCACTCCAGGAAATGTTAAAAGCTAGCCAACTTAATCCAAACAATGCAGAGGTTCAGCAATTTTTGTCCTTCTTGTACATTCTAGCTGGAGAGAAAAAGATGGCCCAAAAACATCTTGATTTCGCATTAGCAATAAACCCTCTTTCTGAAGAAACTCATTTTTTTAATGCTTACTTCCATTATATGGTTGAAGATTATGACACTTCTATAACATTGCTAGACAAATGCTTAATTGCTAATGATAAAAACATCCCGGCACATGCTGTAAAAGCTATTTGCTTACTTAAGTTAGGAAAGTATAATGAAGTGGTTAATTACTACGACAACATTCCTTCTGAAGCTGTTGTCCTGGGAGAAAAAACAGGTGTAATAGGATTAGCTTATGCTTTAAAAAATGATACTACTAAAACTGCTGATTATTTAGCGCAATTAAAAGAACAGGCAAAGGATCCAAATGGGTTTGCAGCTGATTCTTTCGTCTTTATGATGCATGCGAATACTAATAGTTTTGATAATGCTTTTAAATGGGTATCAAATGCAATTGAATCAAAATCACCATTATTACTACTCCGATATGCTGACCCTTTAGTTAATACTATAAAAAGTGATTCAAGGTATAAAGAGTTCCATAAAATAATATTTAAAACTGAAGTGACCTCTAAAAAAATTCAGCAAAAGAAAATATTGTTGGATGAAGTTGATGCTACTACTTACACCAATCGATTATTTACTCATATTAAAGAAAATGAACCTTTTTTGGATTCCAGTTTATCTTTACGAATATTAGCTGACCAAATTAAAATTCACCCCAACCAACTGTCATGGTTATTGAATGAAAGCATAGGTAAAAACTTTAATGAATTTATCAATCAATATAGAATAGCAACTTTTAAATTGATTGCTAAAGATCCAAAAAACACCAACCTTACAATTGAAGGGCTGGCTTATGATAGTGGTTTTAACTCTAAAACTGTATTTAACACCTATTTTAAAAAGGAAACTGGCTTAACACCTAAACAGTTTTTAAAACAGTAAGGAGAATAAACTGTCTTTTCTTTTTCTCAATTGGTTCGGAATTATAATTCTGTACATCCTTATTATAATATAGAACAGTTTCCCCCATCTGTATAAATATTTTTGTAGTGTAATTAAAAACAACATTATGAAAGCAATAATATGTACAAAATACGGGGGAGCAGATGTTCTTCAACTACAAGAAGTAGAAAAACCAATTCCAAAAGAAAATGAACTATTAATAAAAATTCATGCCTCATCAGTTACAAGAGCTGATACTATGATGCGAACAGGAAAGCCCTATTTCGGAAGGTTATTTATGGGGTTAACAAAACCTAAAACCCAGATTTCAGGAACTGGTTTTTCAGGAGAAATTGAAGCAATCGGGAAAGGTGTAACCGTATTTAAAGTAGGAGAAGCTGTTTTTGGAGAATCCATTTTTGGTTCAGGAACAAATGCAGAATACCTTTGTATTGCTGAAGATGGAATAGTTATTACTAAGCCTAACAACTT
>JAESUI010000275.1 GCA_016763135.1 Flavobacteriales bacterium | reverse complement strand
CTTCGATTAGTTAAGAATTCTTGTCGTTTACTTTCTTTTACTTCAACAAATTGGTAATCAAATTCTTTCAGCAAATTACTTGTTTGTTTTTTATCGTACCTGTTTAGTTTCCCTTTCAATTCTGCAGCTGGCATTTTAGTGAGTTGTATGTTGTATCCTTTTGGTGCAACATCATCATCTGAGTAGAAATAAGCTTGTTCACCAATATAAGCTAAACAGATTACACTGTTACTCATCAACTCGTTAAGCTTTTCTGCATATTTTTCTCCTTCCTTTTTCATTCGCATAAAACTGTTTAGTTTATCTGGGAGGATATAAACAAATACTCTATCGTACTTCGTTTCATCTACAACTGTCACAGAAATTGGTTCATATTTTATAACTGCTTTCTTTCCTGTTATAGGATCAGTATAATCTAATGTTTCTCTATTGTTAAGACTTTCCATAACATAAGCATCAACGTTTTTCCAACCACCTCTTTTAAGTGTTAAACGATATATTCCTTTTGCATCTAATCTCTTAGGTTTTTTCATTCCTAATTGTCTGTATGCATCTCTAAGGTTTAAATTAAATTCTTGCACATAATTATCAGATTTTCTTTCCAGCTCAGCTTGATTATGCTCATCCCTTTCCTTTTGAACTTTGCCATCCAATTTTTGATGTTCCCTATCAAATTTTTCCTTTGTTTTTGCTACAGCTTCAGCTATCAATTTTTGTTTTCGTTCATAATGCTTCTGTAGTTTTTGAACTCGCTTGTCATCAATTTCCACTTTACCATCTTTACGAGAAGCAAATTCTAAAAACTTAGCCTTACTTTCTCCGTAAGTCATTGAAGCTGCCATCTCGTCTATTTCATAAAGGTTCAAATTCATATTGTTGATGTATAAATCCAACACAACATCATTACATGTTCCAAAAATGGTTTTTAATCTTTCTTCAAATTCTCTTGTAGCTAATAAAGTATTACTAAACTCATCACTCCAAATCGTTTTGATTTTTGCTGGATTAATTCCATTATAACTTAAGACCGAGGGAACTAACTCACTATCTGAAGAACTACTATCAACAGCAGACTCTACGGTATCAAATAAACCCTCCGTTGTATCATTCATTGCTTCTTCTAATGCTTCAAACATTTCTTCCACCAAAGCTATAGCCTCAGCTTCGTTCGTAATCTTTTCTTCTTCTGTAGGCGACTCATTATTATATGCAAAAGAATAATACAGGCTATCTTTATATTCTTTATCTGATAAATCGACCCCCAACTCACCCAATTTAGGTTCGTATTTAGGCGGATAGAAATTCAATGAATGAATATTAACAGGAGTTAAAAACTTCTCTAATGGTTTAGGGTCAATCCAATCAATAGAACCATCAGCCATTCGCTTCCCTTCAAACAATTGCATATCAGGATTCACATCATCAGCAGGCACTTCAGTGTAAATTCCTTTAGCTGGATTAATCTGAACCGTCTTTCCATCTTTTCGAGCATTTACATAAAACATTCCAGCACTTTCTAATAATCTTTCTCCAGACTTACTACTCAATCCTCCTTGAAGGATTTGAGCTGTATTTAATGCCTCTTTCACCTCATACTCCACTTCTCCAGTCACTTCATTTCCATTATCATCTAAGAAGCTTCCAGCTGGAATATACATCACTATTCCCTCTTCAGTTTCAATAACTGTATCTTTAGAAGTGTTTATCGTAAATTTTTGCGATTCTAAATATTTATCTGCATCTGCCCAAACCTTCTCTCCTTTTTCATTGAATTCTGGAAGTGAGTTGGCATTTGCTTTATTGGAATCAGAATACCATAGGAATGCTGAAACTACAGCTACTAAAATAATAGTTCCTAATCCTAAATTAAAGCCAGACTTACCAAGTTTGTATTTCTTGTAAGCTTTTTGGATGGACTGCTTCACTCCAATTCTTTCAATTCCTTTAATTACTTCTTTTTGTAATTCTACTTCTTTCTGAAGATTAGCATCAGTTTTAAGTTGGTCTTCAAATGATTTCTTATCTGCTGCTGAAAGTTCATCTCTCAGGTATTTCTCTATAAGTTCTATATTTTGGATTTCGTTTCTCATTGTTCTTTGTTTAAGGGTAAATAATTAGGATGACAGGAAATTAAAGTGCTTTCACTTTTAGTTTGGCTCTCTCCAAACATTTGTACTTCTGATTTTTTGCAATCTTCTCAGATTTCAAACCAACTTTTAAAGCAATGGCTTTCATCTTTAAACCATCATAATAAAACAGTTTGAGGATTTGTAAACACTTCTCTCCAATCTGAGAAAGCACTTCCTCCACTTGTTTAAACTTTTCTTCTCGCTGAATTGCTTCTTGGAATTCTGATTCTTCTTCAGATGTAAATTCAAAAGAAATAGCTATAGATTGTTTTCCTTTTCTCTTGATGTGCTCATCTTTCCATAAGAATCTACATACACTATATAGGTATGTTCCTATTGCTGACGTAAGTTGAAATTCAGAGTTAACCACTTTTTCATAAAAGATGATGAGTGCTTCTTGAAAAACATCTTTTGCATCTTCTTTTGAACCACCCTTAGAGAGAATCAGTTTCTCTACTTGTGGATAGTTCTTGTAAAGTTTTAGAAAAGCTTTGTTTTGCTTTCCAACCTTTAAGAGTTCTATAATTTTGTTGTCATCCATTTTGTTATTTATACCCTTAATGGGAAAAATACAAAAAGGTCTCCTTTAATTCTAAATTATTTTCAGAAGAGTCTATAAAAAAAGCTCCAACAAAATTGCTGGAGCTTTTTAATTTCATATTAACTTCCTTCTAATAATAAGAAGAAAAGTCATAACCTGAATCTTCTTTAGCCCTTCTATGCCCTTCTATCCTTATTTCTTTTAGTTTATCCTCCATCAACTCATCAAAATCTTTATCTTTTTTAATCGCAATTCCTTTATCTGATGTTACTTGAATTAGGCTAATGTCCTTATCATCATTCAACTGAAAAACGATATAATCCATTTCCCATTTATCGTCCTTTTCTTTTTTACTTTTAAAGAAATACACATAAGCATCATGCTTCTCTACAAATACATCCTTTTTTGTAATAAATTCTAAACTATCTTTTTCAAAATTAAAGCTATAGTTATAAAGTGATGATTTAGCAATCTTCAATTGAATACTATCCATTTTAGGGAATAAATCTAACCGATTAATATCCTTCAAATTACTATACTAATAAGAGAAGTTTATATTATCATCAGCAAGAGCTTTCCATTCTGATGGCTTTACAGTAATATTATTTCGAACTAATTTACAGTTTATGTCTGTTCGTATGTCATAATCTTCTACTCTTTCTAATTTAGAAAAATATTCCTTTACATCTTTTTTATCGCAAAAAGGGATTAGTAAAGTGGTATAGTTTACCAATAAATTATTCCCCTTATTTTTATAGCTCGAATAGTAATATCGACCAGTATTTGCTTGAGCTCTTTCAGTTTGTTCGTAACTAATTTGGCTTTTTAATTCAATTTTTGCCTCTCTTAAAATTTGCTTGTAATATTTAGCATACTGTTTAGGCTTAATCTGATTACTATCTACCAAAGTAGCTAACAGACTGTATATTGCCTTTTTATAATCTGCCACAAAAGTATAATTCAATATGTCTGGGAAAATTTGATTCCCAATTTCTAAAGAATCTTCAAATAAATTAATCATAGATGATACTTCGCTTTTTTGGCTTCCTAAAGGAATATCATACTCTAACAGTTTTAAAAATGCAGTATAAGAGTTTTTACTTTTTTGCCTTATTAAAGATTTTAAAATTGCTATTTGATACATTGCTGTATCTTCAACATTAGCATACATATTCTCTAAATAAGGAACTATTTTAGGATTATTTCTAATTCCTAAATCTCTTATCATTTGTTCTTTTGCCTCAATATACTTCTCCGGAAATGGGTAATTAGAAATCGTTGTTAGCAATTCTGGCACATTCTCATCTTCAAACACCACATGTGTTACTACCGATTTAAGTGCTCTTTCTTTTTCTAAACTATCAGTACCATTTATAGCTTTAAAAAACATTACGGATTTATCTATTAATGGAGAAACACCCATTACTGTATCCTCTATAGGTGTAAATGTTTCATAAAATTGCTCAATAAACTTACTTGGCTTACTTGTAGAGTCTGAAGTTGTTTGAAGTGTATAGAACGCTCCATCTTTTAATATAAACCTTGTTTTAATTGTTCTAACGCTATTTGTGTCAATAAAATTAGCGTCCATTGTATATGTCCCATTTTCTTCTTCAGAAACTTTGTCTTTTAGTACCAAACTGTTCTTTCTCATCAAGTATCTAATCTCTCTATTATATAAAGAATCAATGTTTTTGTAATGTTTATAACGATGCAGCTTTACGAAATCAACATCTATTCTTTCATAATTTTCTGAATAATATGATTGAGATTCACTCGAGGATTTAAATGCAATATCTTCGGTTTCTTTTTTAGCACTTTTTCTATCGTACGCTTTAGTAACAACCTGTTTATAATCACCAGGAGTTAGGTAATTTGAATTGACTTTAAAATATAATAAAGTATCTACTTTTTCTTTAAAATCGAAAGTATAAGAAAAATCAGTCAACTTAAATGAGTCGAAAAACGGATTTGTTTTTTTATATGTTGGAGACACATTTGCCATTAGATAGTAATAAGCACCTTTAATAACTACTTTTAAAGATAAATAACTTAAACCGTCTTTTGTTCTTGTATAACCAAGCACAGTTGGATAATCAGCATCTTTTTGAATTTCCTTATCAACAGAATCAATGTCCATTTCTTCACAAAATTTATCTAAAATTCTATTCAACTCAAAATCATCTTCTTCAATAAACGACATATCAAATAATGAAGATCGTTTAAGAAAATAATAGTTTGTATCCTTTTTATCATATGCTTCTATTTCGGTATGTCCATAAAGCGAGGTTATTTTATTATTGTTTTTAATGTTATAATAGTCGGGTACTTTAATCTCGAAATCTGTTTTTATTGGAGAAATAACTTTCCAATTTTTTGTTACTCCTTTTAACTTAATGTTATCAAAAAAATCATCGCTATGTTTTTTAGCAAAATCATCATTTCCGCCCATTTTAAATATTAAAATTTGTAACGGAGTAAGGTACATTTGGTATCGTTGGTAGTTTCCTGTTTTGGTCTTGTTAACGATATCAATTCCTTGAAATCCAGCTTTACTTATAGGTGTTTTAGATATTATTTTTCCAGGTATATTTTCAAACAACAAACTATCTATTCTCTCTAAATAGTTTATCTCTGTTAAACCATTAAAATAATCATAAGTACTTAATTGATTTACCCAATAAAATGTCCCATTGGTTAACTCTGGTGAAAAGAACTGTCGTTGACGAGGAAGAGCTGGGGTTTCATACATTGTTCCTGGTATCATTAAAGAAAATAAATCACTTTTAAATTCATTTTTAACAGGCATCATTTTCTTCATTTTACTAAATGCGTCTTTCTCCTTTTTTGCTTTAGGGGTAATCGTTGTTGACATAGCCTCAACGGTGTACCCTTTACTTCTAAGTAGTTCTATTACCCCTTTTTCTTTAGGCAAATGAGCAGCTCCTATTCCAATAAATATGCTTGTACCTGCCTGAACAATGGAGTCAATATTATCAGCCATGATAATATTCCTGTCGTAAAGCATGTATTTTAAATAATTATCTGAGGTTGTTGCTGATTGAATTGAGTCAAGCATGTTTAAGTTCTTATTCCTATAAGCATCATATAGAATCTCATACGCTGATTTCTCTTTAGTCATTTCAGTATACCACTCTGGAATTTCCTTTTTTTCCATATCTGGCATTGCAGATAGTTTTCGTTGAATAGATGTTTTCTGAAATGATTCTAAACTATATACAGGCTTATTGTATTTACTTCCTGCTTGATAAATAAACATGTCTAAAAAAGTCTCTTCTTCAAAATCTGATTTAGACTTATTAGATCTATAAAGCAACCAGTTTGTTAAGTAATGATCTGAAGATATGGAGTTTGATAAACTTAAATTGTCAAGTACTTTTATTTTAAATGCTTCTTGATAAAACCCTTTATAATTTTGTCGCTGTATAGAATAATAACCTAAATAATCATTAGCAAATTCAGAATCTACTATTTCATCTAACCACAAAATTGGATTAGATTCTAGTGCAATTGCATCAACACTTTTTATTGCCACAAAAAACTCTTCTCCTAAATGAAAAGCAAGCCTTCCGCTAATGTGCATTGTACCGTATAAATAAGTACTTTTCTTAAGTCCATTTCCAGAAACTTCCCACAACAAACCTTGGTATTTCTCTTGACTGAACAAGGAGTTTGCTAGAACTAATAATAAAACTAAAATTGATTTTTTCATATTGCAATATAATAATAATTAACGCAAAAAAAACCTCCAACATTGCCTGCTGAAGGTTTTTTATTACTAGTAATTCTTTAGTCGATAAGCTCTACAGCATTCATTTTGTCACCTTCTGTAATTTGATCAATTACATCAATTCCATCTACTACTTTGCCAAAACAAGTATGATTTCCATCTAAGTGAGCAGTATTGTTTCTACTGTGGCAAATGAAGAATTGAGACCCTCCAGTATTTCTGCCAGCGTGAGCCATAGATAGTACACCTTTATCATGATATTGATTTTCTCCATCTAATTCACAATCTATTTGATGTCCAGGACCACCCGCTCCTGTTCCATCAGGACAACCACCTTGAATTACAAAATCATCTAACACTCTATGGAAAGTTAATCCATTATAAAAACCTTTTTTTATTAATGTTGTGAAATTTTCTACTGTTTTTGGAGCGTCCTTTTCGTAAAACTCTACAGTCATATCACCTTTGTCTGTTTTAATTATTGCTTTCATTTAAATATATTATTGATTATTCTATTTTACCTGCTAACAAATAAAGCACAGCCATTCTAATGGCCACTCCATTTTGTACTTGATCCAGTATTATTGATTGCTTACTATCTGCAACGTCAGAGGTTATCTCTACCCCTCTATTTATCGGGCCTGGATGCATAACTATTATTTCTTTATTCAATGAGTCTAATAATTGTTTATCTAAGCCATAGAGCATTGAATACTCCCTTAGTGAAGGAAAGAATTTCATATCTTGTCTTTCTAGCTGTATTCTTAACATCATGGCAACATCACACCAATTTAGCGCTTCCTTTAAATCGGTTACAACCTCTACACCTAAAGAAGTAATGTATTTAGGAATTAAAGTTAATGGCCCACACACCTTTACATTGGCTCCTTATTTCTGTAAACAAAATATGTTTGATAGTGCAACTCTTGAATGAAGTATATCTCCAACAATCACCACATTCTTTCCTTTTAAATCCCCGAATTTTTCTCTGATAGAAAAAGCATCTAATAAAGCTTGTGTCGGATGTTCATGTGCTCCATCTCCAGCATTTACAATTTTTGCATCTACATGTTTTGATAAAAAGTCTGCAGCACCCGGATTTGGATGTCTTATTACAACCATATCAACTTTCATAGAAAGGATATTGTTTACCGTATCTATTAACGTCTCCCCTTTTGTTACTGATGAGCTTGAAGAAGAGAAGTTAAGAATATCTGCGGACAACCTTTTTTCAGCAATTTCAAATGAAAGCTTTGTTCTAGTGGAGTTTTCGAAAAATAAGTTGGCTATGGTAATATCTCGTAATGAAGGAACTTTTTTAATGGGGCGATTAATGACTTCTTTAAAATGGTCAGCAGTTTCAAAAATCAAATTGATATCTTCTTTGGTAAGATACCTGATTCCTAAGAGATGATTCACACTTAATTTATTCATTTTCTGGCGTATATAAAATTACTTTATCTTCTCCATCTGTTGCTGCCCAACTTACTTTTGCTCGTTCAGAAACAATTGTGTGTACATTTTTACCGATATAGTCTGCTTGAATTGGCAAGTGTCTTTCATACCTTCTATTAATCAAAACTAATAGTTCTACCATTTTTGGCCTACCAAAAGCCAACATTGCATCTAATCCAGATCTTATTGTTCGCCCTGTAAACAATACATCATCAACCAAAATCACATTTTTGTTTTCGATGTCAAAATTCATTTCGGTTTTACTTGGCACTAAAGGATTATCTTGTCTTCTATAATCATCTCTATAGAAAGTGACATCTAAAGACCCTGAGGGTATATCATACTTTTTATCAATTGCTTTTAGCTCGGCCTGAATTCTATTTGCCAAATAAGTTCCTCTAGGTTGTAAACCAATGATTACTGTATTCGAGAAATCGTTATGATTTTCAATAAGTTGATGGGCTAACCTTTTAATGGTAAGATCAAATTGGGTAGAATCTAGTATTATCCGATCGTTATGCTTCATTAAAGCACAAAGATATACCTATTTCTCTAAACTAAAAGTATTTCATAAAAAAAGCCTCAGAAAATATTCTGAGGCTTTGTATTTATTTATGAAAGAGTTTCTTATTTCTCTCCTTTCTCAAGGTCTTCTTTTAAAGCACTAAGAGCATCTAAATCACCTAATGTAGTTTTTTCTACACTCTTGTTGATTTTTTCTACTGCCTTAGAAGCTTTACTTGCACTTGATTTTTTCTTCGATTTAACTTCTGCTTCAGTTGCTTTAAACATGTTAGTATGAGATAATACTATCTTTTTAGCATGTTTATTGAATTCCAACACCTTAAAGTCAACTTTATCCTCTAACTTAAGTAAAGAACCATCTTCTTTTTCGGCATTTCTTTTAGTTACAATTCCCTCTACACCATGCTCTAAAGTAACAATTGTTAATCCTTTAGCAGTTATCTCTGTAACTGTTCCAGCTTGTACAGAACCTTCAGTAAATAAAGTTTCATAAGTATCCCAAGGATTCTCTTCTAATTGTTTATAACCTAAGCTTAATCTTCTATTGTCTCTATCAATCTCTAAGATTACTATTTCCATCTCTTCACCAACTTTGGTTATTTCTGATGGATGATTAATTTTCTTAGACCAAGATAAATCAGAGATATGAATTAATCCATCAACACCCATTTCTAAGGCAACAAATACTCCAAAATCAGAAATATTAGTCACTTTACCTTTATGTCTAGAATCTATAGCATATTTCGTGTCGATATCTTCCCATGGGTCTTCAGTTAATTGCTTAACTCCTAAACTCATTTTTCTTTCTTCTCTATCTAAAGTTAATACCTGTGTTTCTATCTCTTCACCAACTGTAAAGAATTCTTGAGCTGGTTTTAAGTGGTTACTCCAAGTAATTTCAGAAACGTGAACCAATCCTTCTACTCCAGGAATAACTTCAATAAATGCTCCGTAATCAGCAACTACAACAACTTTTCCTTTGATATTATCTCCGATAGCTAATTTAGTGTCTAATT
>JAESUI010000274.1 GCA_016763135.1 Flavobacteriales bacterium | reverse complement strand
GGCCTGTTGCACACCTTCTCCACTTACATCTCTAGTAATCGAAGCATTGTCACTTTTACGTGCAATTTTATCTATCTCATCAATAAAAACAATTCCTCTTTCAGCTGCTTCTACATCAAAATCTGCTGCTTGTAATAAGCGTGAAAGAATACTTTCTACATCTTCACCAACATAACCTGCTTCGGTTAAAATGGTAGCATCAGCAATACAAAATGGGACTTTAAGAATTTTAGCAATAGTTTTTGCCATCAAGGTTTTTCCTGTCCCTGTTTCTCCAACTAGTAAAATATTTGATTTTTCAATCTCTACTTCTTTGTCTCCTTCTCCAACTTGTTTTAATCTCTTGTAGTGATTGTAAACCGCAACAGAAAGTACTTTCTTAGCATCATCCTGACCTATAACGTATTCATCTAAATGAGCTTTAATCTCTTTAGGTTTTAAGAGCTCAATTTGATCAGAAATATCTCTATTTACCTTCCCTGTAGCTTCTTCCTTTACAATGTTTTGAGCCTGCGAAATACAGTGATTACAAATATGGCCAGTAACTCCGGCTATCATCACTTCTACTTCGTTTTTTGCTCGTCCACAAAAGGAACACTTCACTTCTTGATCATCCATAACGCAAAGGTACAAAAAAAGTCAACTAATGACCTAGTTGACTCTTGATATGATTATATTTTGAGATTCCGAATCAAGTCCGGAATGACACTAGTTTTTAAGCAGATACCAATTCTTTACTTTTTACGATATTTTCAATAAAATTATCAAACAAGTATCGAGAATCATGTGGTCCTGGTGAAGCTTCTGGATGATATTGTACAGAAAACACATTTCTATCTTTTAATCTTAAACCAGCCAATGTCCCATCATTTAAATGTTTGTGGGTTACCTCAATATTTGAATTTTGCTCTGCAGAATCATAATCAACAACAAACCCGTGATTTTGAGAAGTAATCTCTCCTTTTCCTGTTTCTAAATTCATTATTGGGTGATTAATACCTCTATGTCCGTTAAACATTTTAGAAGTGCTCAACCCTTGCGAAATAGCTAAAATTTGATGTCCTAAGCAAATTCCAAAGACTGGTAGACCTGCTTCAGTAATCTGCTTAACCAATGCTATTTGTTGAGCCATTACAGAAGGATCTCCTGGGCCATTAGAAAGCATAAATCCATCAGGGTTCCAAGCCATCATATCTTCTAAAGAAGTATCCATTGGAAATACTTGTACATAACAACCTCTATCCGTTAAACATCTTAAGATGTTCTTTTTCACCCCTAAATCTAACACAACTACTTTATGTGTAGCATTTTCATCTCCAACAAAATAAGGCTCCTTGGTACACACTTTTGAAGAAAGTTCTAAGCCCTCCATTGAAGGTACTTCAGCTAATTTCTTTTTCAGTTCTTCTACATCAAAAATCTCAGAAGAAATAATTGCATTCATTGCTCCTTTATCTCTAATGTGACGGACAAGCATCCTTGTATCCACATCAGAAATGGCAACAATTTTATGCTTCTCAAAATAATCTTGCAACGATGTATCTGCATAGTCACGAGAAAATACATCAGAAAACTTTTTACAAACCAAACCAGAAATGTTCACTTTATCAGATTCCACTTCATCTTTTGCTGTTCCATAATTACCAATATGAGTGGTAGTGGTCACCATTATTTGTCCATAGTAAGAAGGATCTGTAAAAATTTCTTGGTAACCAGTCATTCCTGTGTTGAAACAGATTTCACCTGTTGTTGTTCCAATTAATCCTGCTGCATTTCCTTGCATTACAGTACCATCTTCAAGTAGTAAAATTGCTTTGTTTTCTGAGTTCTCCATTTTAAATATTTCTTAACACTCTCTTTTAAATTACCCTTCGACTCCGCTAAGGGTGACAATAAATGTCATAAAAAAAGGATGAAGTAAAATTACTTCATCCTTTTGTATTTTTCTAAAAAAGTTATCAAACTTTATTCTTCTTTTTTCTCTTCTTCGTCAGAATTGTCAGCCTCCTCGTTCGGAGCGTCTTTCTTTTCTTCTGGAGCAGCCTCAGCTTTCGCCTCAGGAGCAGCTTCTTCAGCCGGAGCGTCTTCAGTAGCTTCTGTTTTAACTTCTTCTACTTTTGCCTCTTCAACAACGTCCTCAACTACTCCTGCAGCTGGAGCCTCCTCAGTCGGAGCATCCTCTACAACCTCTGCTTTAGTGTCAGCCTCTGTAGCTTCTACAGTTTCTTCAACCGGAGTTGTTGCAACTGTATCATCTTTCTTAGCTCCACCTCTTCTTCTTCTAGAAGAAGTTTTTTTCTTAGAATCTTTCAACATGTTCTCGTTGTAATCAACTAATTCTATAAAGCACATTTCAGCGTTATCACCTTGTCTAAATCCAGTTTTTAAAATTCTTGTATACCCTCCTGGTCTATCAGCTACTTTTACAGAAACTTCTCTGAACAATTCTGTTACAGCTTCTTTGCTTCTTAAGTATCTGAAACAAGTTCTACGTGAATGTGTAGAATCTGTTTTAGATTTAGTAATTAATGGCTCAACAAACTTTTTTAAAGCTTTTGCTTTAGCTACAGTTGTGTTCACTCTTTTATGCTCGATAAGAGAACAAGCCATATTAGCTAGCATTGCCTTTCTATGAGGAGCTTGTCTGCCTAAATGGTTAAATTTCTTTCCGTGTCTCATTTTTCCTTTTTTTCATCTAAGCCTGCTATAGTACTTAGATGTTGTTTTTAATAAACTTTACCTCAATTTATATACCCTCACGAGGTTTTTGGGTTTTTAATATAGCGTTTTTCAAAAAAAAGAAAAACGCTATATTAAAATGTTACTCTTTATCTAATTTGTAAGCTGCAACATTCATCCCGAATGTTAAGCCCTTATTTTCAACTAATTCATCTAATTCAGTTAACGACTTTTTACCGAAGTTTCTGAATTTCAACAAATCATTTTTATTAAATGTTACTAAGTCACCTAATGTATCTACATCAGCAGCTTTAAGACAATTTAACGCTCTAACTGATAAATCCATATCAATTAGTTTAGTTTTTAATAATTGTCTCATGTGTAATGAATCTTCATCAAAGTCTTCAACCTCAGATTTCTCTTCAGTATCCAACGTAATTCTCTCATCAGAAAATAACATGAAGTGATGTATTAAAATCTTAGCCCCTTCAGTTAATGCCTCTTTTGGATGAATTGAACCGTCAGTAACAATATCGAAAACTAATTTTTCGTAATCTGTTTTTTGACCAACTCTATGATTTTCTACAGTATACTTAACATTTTTTATTGGCGTATGAATTGAATCAATTGCAATTACACCAAGATTTGATTCAAGTGCTTTGTTTTCTTCAGATGGAACATATCCTCTTCCTCTACCAATAGTTAATTCTAACTGTAGGTTAACCGAAGATTCCATATTACAAATTACGTGATCTATGTTTAACACTTGAAATGCAGATGTGAATTTACCGATATCACCTGCAGTCAATTTATCTTGACCACCAACAGTAACGATAAGTGTTTCTTTATCTGTTCCTTCAATTTGTTGTTTAAATCTAACTTGTTTAAGATTTAATATAATTTGAGTCACGTCCTCAACAACTCCTTTAACAGTTGAAAATTCGTGATCTACGCCTTCTATTTTCACAGATGTGATAGCAAACCCTTCTAATGAGTTTAATAAAACTCTTCTTAAAGCGTTACCTACTGTAATACCATATCCCGGTTCTAATGGGCGAAACTCAAAAGTGCCGTTGTAATCATCTGAGTTAATCATGATTACTTTATCTGGTTTTTGGAAATCT
>JAESUI010000273.1 GCA_016763135.1 Flavobacteriales bacterium | reverse complement strand
TGGTCTCATTTGTTTCCCTTTTCGCTTAATAATGTAGTGCATTATTTTATCCAATAAAGAAACTCTACTCTTCATAGATGCACGAAACCGAGGCTCAAACTCCTTAATTTCTTTTTCAATAGGCTTCTTTATTTGATCTATTTTACTCATAGGGAACCAACAATAATTTGTTTAACTTTTATCATTTATTACAAAATGATAGTCAAAAAAATGTAATGAGCTTATTTAGAATATGTTTTAAAAAAATGATCAATAGTCTTATTCCATTCATTAAAAAGTTGAGTTCTTTTAGAATTCATCGCATTTATTTTTTCGTTATAAATGTTCACCGCTTTATTGTATTCATCTGATGCAGCATTATATTCGTCAACATCTTTTTGAGTTCTACTTTTTTTACTCTTAGAGTTAAGGTTTTTTTGTGCTTTTTCAAAAGTTTCCTTTTTTAAGTAAAAATCTACAATAGCAGGAAAATCTGCTTCTGCTTCTGCTTTGTAAAAGGTAAGAAACTTATTTGCTACTATTTTTAATCCCGAATAACCTTTGTAATTACCTACCTCCTTAAGTTTAGGGAAGCCTTCATCAGAAAAACCCCCTAAGGAGTTTGCATTCTGTTCAACACTACTAATATCTCCTCTATTTAACGCATCTAGAGCATAAGCTTCTTGTTTATTTGGTTTAAAATAGATTAAAAATATCTTATTATAGTAAACTAAAGCATCACTAGCCTTATCAATTTTCTTCGATACTTTATCTTTTTGACCATCTCCTTCTATCAGAGTAATGTTATTTGAAATCGCATAATCTTTTTCTGCAAATTGATAGTCAGCAAACGCTTCGTCCAATTTATCTCCCGCTTTTTGTTTGGCCAAAATGTATGCCTCCATTAAATCATAAGACTGTTCAGCAATATCTTCCATGTCTAATATTTTGTCGAAATCTTCTTTAATTACTGTATAGGACATGTCTAAGTATTTAACAACAGCATCTCTTAGAGAACTGCTTTTAAGTTTTAATACTTTCTTTTTTTCTTCTTTATATTGATTTAACAAACCCATTCTTGTTTTTTCAATTTTTCTAGCTTTTTTTCCTTGTGTAACCGCTTTTAGGTATTTCCAAGTATCTCTTTTTACATTAGAAAATGAAGCTGTACACTCGTCCATATGCTCAACAGGAGTCTGAGCAAAGTTTTGTTGTCCATGTAGTAGGAACGCAAGTAAGAACAGTATAGGTAAAGTAATTTTTTTCATTATTAGTGTTTTTGATTATTTATTAAGTCGCTAATTACATTATAAGATTCGGAAATAAAGATACTATTTTCAATGTTCTTTATCGTTTGTTTATTAATCATTATTTCGGTTTCGGTTTCTTGTCTAATGTCACTCAAGTAACTTGGATTGTGAACCGTAAAAGATGTGCTTTTAAAAGTATCTGTCATTTCATCATACTGTAAATTCCTTTTCTCATAGTACAGCTTGAACTTGTTAAAATTAAGAGAAATGGAAACATAGTTTTCTTGTTCATATAAATAATCAGCAATTGTATTAACTTTTATAAAGTACTCGTTCGTATCTACTCTGGTTTTGCTTAGTTCTTTTAATGATGCAATAGGCAATTCTTTTCTCGGATAATAATATGTCTTGTGAGTAATTTCGGTATTTCCCAAAACAGAGGGGTACATACTTTCTCTCATATCTAATTTAGCATAATAACTTGGCAACTCAACATCTGGAATAACACCTATATTTTGATGACTTTTGCCATTTACTCTAAAAAATTTCCCTAGGGTTATTTTTAAATAATCTTCTTCAGACATTGCCATTACCCTTTGCATTGTTGCTTTTCCAAACGTTGTAGAACCTACAACAACTGCTCTATTTTGATCCTGCATAGCAGCTGCAAACAATTCAGAAGCAGAGGCACTAAAGCCATTAACCATAATGACCAAAGGCTTAGAAAAAGCTGCTCCTCTATCCATATCTTTAATTGTTTGTGGCTTTTCATTTTTTTGATCAGAAATTGCTACAGCCCCATAATCTATAAAAACACCAGACAACCTAACCGCCTCGAGCATAGAACCTCCCCCATTATTTCTAACATCTATAATTAAACCGTCTATACCTTCACGCTTTAATTTAAACAGCTCCTTTGCAATATCATTTGCACAGCCATTTGGTAAAAAATAGGAGTTTTCATCCATCTCCATTGCAGTATAAAATGAAGGTAAATAGATATACCCTATTTTTTTGTCTCCTTCAAGCACATAACTCTGAATAATGTTATTTTCTACATCTATATTCTCCTTGGTTAATATCACTTCTTGATTCTGACTATTCTTCTTTGAAATTTCAAAAGTTAGAGTGCTATAATCTGTTGAATTAATAAAGTAAGTAGCTTCTTGTAATGAAATACATACAAAACTCTTTTTCTCATTATTTCCCTTTACAGAAAGGAGGACATCTCCTTCATTAATTAAATTACTTCTCCATGCAGGCCCTCCGGGTAATAATTTTACAACTTCTATTTGTTCTACAGCGTTTTTAGCAATTTCAATACCATACGATTTTGTTTCTTTTGACAACATTGTTTCGAAACTTTCTTTTTTATTTACTGAAAAATAATTAGTGTGTGGATCAAAGGCTTGAGCGATTGCATTTAGATACGATTCGTACACAAAATCAGAGTCTTTTATTATTCCATCCATAATACAACTTTGTACTTCAATTGCTTGCTCTATCGTAGATTTTGACACTGTGGTAGAATTGTCAACAGAATCTACTTTTGAAAAGTGGTTTGTTAATGCTTGAAATTTTATCCAATTCGTCCAATTATTTATCCTTTCTTTCTCTGAAAAAAAAGCCTGTTGCTTATCAAAAACGACATTGTCATCAGATTTAAACTCGACTTTTGTAACATCAATTTTTTTAATAATGGATTTAATTTCACCTAAGCGCCTAAAATACAAAGTGTTTACTAACTCAATAAATTCACAATTATTATTTAATATTTCATCACTTAATTTAAGTTTATACTCAGCAAGAAGTATATAATCTTCTTTTGAAAAAATCAATTTTTGTTCATCAATCAAATCTATAAAATAATCAAAAGTGTACTCCGAAAATTGCTGATCTATTGGCCTCGGGTTATAATGATTTTCAGTTATAGATTCTACAAGTAGTTTTGCCTTTTCGCAAGTATTTATTTGTCCAAACGACAGCATGAAAGAGATAGAAAACACTCCTAAAAGTAACCCCCTTTTTGTCAACCTTATATTGATGAGTTTTAACATATAAATTTTATAGCTCAAAAGTAACTACTTTATTATTTAACTATATACTTTCTTTAACCATTTTGGAAGTATTAATAACCCAATTATTAGATAAGGATAATAACTTACTAACCTCCACAAAACTGCTAACAAACCTGCTAAGCCTATAGGTATAAAATCTGCTAAAAACCCTTCAAAAGCAAGTTCAGCGAGTCCTGACCCTCCAGGTGTAGGGCTAATTATCATAACAATCCACATCACTAATTGTCTTCCATAAATTAATAGGTGATCTCCGACAGGAGTAAAAGCCAAAATCAAAAAATTAACTACCCAAAATCTAGCAGTCCAAGAAAGTAATGTTGCTAAAGCTGCTTTTAGCCAAAAAGAAAATGGTTTATTTCTAAACTCTCTTGATGTTTGAACAATGTCATCTCCTACATGCTCCATTTTATGTTGCCACCTTTTTAATAATCGAAAGTTGAATACCGTTATTAAAAGTTTCTTAAACCCTTTAGGATTAATAAAAACCCCATAAACAAACAACAACCCCAATAGTAATGTAATAACAAAACCTATCACAAAGATTCCTTTTACAGAAAAAACAACTCCAAAGATTTCTTTTTGTAATTCAACTGGAAATAAATTTTGAGTTCCTATCATTAATATAACAACAGGAACCATTACCACATAAAATAGTTGATCAAATAATGCAGTTAGCATAACTGTTGATATGCTCTTTCCAACACTTAACCCTTCTTTGTTTAAAATATAAAGAGCAACTCCTGTTCCACCTACAATTCCAGGTGTAACAGCTGAAGAAAATTCCCATAACATAATTACATCAAAACTATTTCTCCAACTAATTTGATTATCTGTTAACACCCTAATTCTGTACATGTAAGCAAGATCCCTTAATACCATCATAAATAAACCAACCAGGATCCAAAAAAAGGACATTATTCCCCAATCAACTTTGTTAAATTTTGCCCAATCAGTATTTAACCATAATAAATATATAGTTACGCCCAACCCTATAATTATAGGGATAGCAATCCTTTTAACAGTAAATAATTCCTTTACTTTGTTGCTTTTAGACATTCTTAATTAAACCCAATGAAAAAAATCTATTATCTATCAACTTGTTCTACCTGCAATCGCATCATTAAAGAATTACAATTAGATAATTCCTTTGATTTTCAAGATATCAAATCTAATCAAATAACTACAGAACAAATTGAGCAGATGAAAAAAATGAGTGGCTCTTACGAAAGTTTATTTAGTAGAAGATCAATGAAGTTTAAATCAATGGGGCTAAAAGATAAATCACTTTCTGAAAATGATTTCAAAAAATTAATTTTAAAAGAATACACTTTCCTAAAACGTCCAGTTATTATCATTGATGACAAAGTTTTTATTGGAAATTCTAAAAAAGTAGTTGAAGCTGTCGCAGATAAATTATGAATTCTAACTACAAAGCACACCTTGCACTTTTAATTGCTAATATTATTTATGGTATTAATTACACCATTGCTAAAGATGTAATGCCTGAATATATTTCTCCATTTGGATTTATTTTCTGCAGAGTTATTGGTGCTTTATTTTTATTCTGGTTGGTGTTTTCTTTTAGTTATGAAAAAGTAGCCAAAAAAGACTTATTACTATTAGCTGTTTGCGGATTTTTTGGAGTTGCGGCTAACCAATTGATGTTTTTTCATGGGTTAAATCTTACTACACCAATTAATGCTGGAATAATAATGACCTCTAACCCTATTTTTGTTTTAATTGCTTCGGCAATTATATTAAAGAATAAAATTACTGTTTTAAAAATTGGAGGAATATTCATTGCCATTACTGGAGCACTACTTCTCCTACTTTTTAAAAATGATTTTTCTTTTGGTTCAGAAACAATTTCAGGAGATGTTTTTATTTTTTTAAATGCATTATCTTATGGAACTTATTTAGTATTAGCTGTCCCATTAATGCAAAAATACAAACCAATAACAGTAATTACTTGGGTGTTTACTTTTGGTTTTATTTATGTTTTCCCTTTCGGGATAGAACAATTTACCCAAATAGAGTGGAGTAGTTTTAACTCTACAATATGGTGGGAATTTGCTTTTGTAATTATAGGAACCACTTTTTTTGCCTATTTATTAAACATTTATGGTTTAAAAAATCTAACCCCCTCTACGGTTTCAACCTATATTTATTTACAGCCTTTACTTGCTACAATATTTGCCATTTGGGCAGGAAAAGATTCATTAGATTGGATAAAAATCGTAGCCGCAATGCTAATTTTTACTGGCGTTTATTTTGTAAGTAAAACTAAATCCTTAAAAAATCAGTAGTATTATTACATTTGTAACCAAATTCACATTGTATGATTAAGTCAATGACCGGTTTCGGTAAAGCAACTGGAGAAGTAAATAACAAAAAAATTACTGTTGAGATAAAATCTCTAAACAGTAAACAGGCAGATATTTTCGTTAGAATGCCTTCTTTTTATAAAGAAAAAGAACTACCACTACGATCTAAAATTAGTAAAAACTTAGAAAGAGGTAAAATTGAATTTAATCTTTATGCAGAATTACTTGGAGATAGTTCAAGTCTTAATCTCAATAAGGAGCTTTTTAAAAAATATTATGAAGAGTTTAATGATGCTGCCAATGATGTAGACCCTGAACACAATTCAGATATAGTCGCTATTATTTCTAAAATGCCAGATTTATTGAAGGCCGAAAGAAGTGAATTAGATGAAAATGAGTGGATAGAGGTATCTAAAATAATTGAAGATGCTCTTACTGAAATTAATGACTTTAGAAGTACTGAAGGGTCTTCATTAGAAAAAGAATTAACTCTAAGAGTTGATAATATTTCTAAATTACTTAAGTCTGTTGAACAATACGAAAAAGAAAGAATTGAAACAGTAAAAACAAGAATTCTCAACAACCTAAAAGAAGTTGTAGCTGATGCTAAAATTGATAAAGATCGTTTTGAGCAAGAATTAATTTACTACATCGAAAAATATGATGTTACGGAAGAAAAAATACGACTATCACAACATTGCACCTATTTTATAGAAACCATGAACTCCTCTATTTCAGAAGGAAAAAAATTAGGTTTTATTACTCAAGAAATGGGAAGAGAAATTAACACATTAGGCTCAAAAGCAAATCACTCTGAATTACAAAAAATAGTGGTTCAGATGAAAGATGAATTGGAAAAAATAAAAGAACAGATATTAAATATATTATAAAGAATAATGGAAGGAAAGTGTATTATTTTATGTGCACCATCGGGAGCAGGAAAAACCTCAATTACTAAATATTTATTGCAACAAGACTTAGGGCTAGAGTTCTCTATTTCAGCATGCAATAGAGATGCAAGAGCTAATGAAACAGATGGAGTTGATTATCATTTTTTGACTACTGAAAGTTTTAAAAGTAGAATTGACAACAATGAGTTTGTTGAGTGGGAGGAGGTTTATACAGACAGTTATTACGGAACACTAAAAACCGAAATAAATAGAATCTGGGATAATGGTAAAAATGTAATATTTGATGTTGATGTTGAGGGCGGGCTAAGTTTAACTAAACATTTTGGAGAAAAGGCTTTAGCAATTTTCATTAAACCACCATCAATAGAAGCTTTAGAAGAAAGACTGAGAAGTAGAGGGACGGAAGATGAAGAAAAAATTCAAAAAAGATTAGCTAAAGCTGAGAAAGAATTGGAATACTCAAAATGGTTCGATTATATTATTGTTAACGATAATTTAGAGAACGCTCAACAAGAAGCGTTTTCTTTAATCAAATCATTCTTAAAAAATTAGTGATGAAAATTGGTCTTTATTTTGGTACATATAATCCTATTCACGTTGGCCATTTAATTATTGCCAACCATATGGTTGATTATACCAAATTAGATCAGGTTTGGTTAGTTGTTTCTCCTCAAAACCCTTTAAAAAGTAAGGCTTCTCTATTAGCCGATTATCATAGATTAGCCTTAGTACGTATAGCTATTGAAAACAACAGCAATTTGAAAGCTTCAAACATTGAATTTGATTTACCAAAGCCTTCTTATACAGTAGATACACTCACCTACATTCAAGAAAAACACCCTGAACATTCTTTTTCACTAATAATGGGAGAAGATAACCTGCGTACATTTCATAAGTGGAAAAACTATGAAGAAATATTAAAAAATCATTCAATATATGTTTATCCTAGGGCATTAACCGAACAGGAAAGGGCAGAACAATCTCCAACAGATAATACCGAGAACCCCTTTATAAATCACACTAAAATAACAATGTGTGATGCTCCAGTTATGAAAGTTTCTGCAAGTTTTATACGTAAAGCTATCAAAGAAAAAAAGGATGTACAATACCTACTTTCTGAACCTGTTTTTAGGTATGTTAAAGAAATGCACTTTTACGAAAAATAACTTAGAATACTCCCCCCCAATAAACACAAAAAGAGAATTTCAGCCAACCATGTTTTTTTAATATTCTGAAAAAAGTTAGCAATTACTATTGCTAAAGGAATTGACACAATCAAAAATGTTGCTAGGTAATCAAATTGATTCATAAACAAAGTTGTTAGCCCAAAAACTGACATCCAACCAACAACAACAACTAACATTTTTTTAACCCTAACTCCACTTCTATTTAACGTAGATACTAAGCTCATAAATGAAAGCAAGGTGATTACAGTAAATACTATAAAAAATAATTTTAAGAAAAAAGTAAATTCACTCCATCGAACATTAAAAATTGTAATTAGTTCATTGTTAAAATTAATTTCTGACAAATCATTGACAACAAATTTATATGTAATAAAATAAATTAAGGGAATACTCAAGCCTATTAAAGAGATTGTAAAATCTCTCCATTTAGGAGTAGCTGTATAAATTAATGTTAGCCATAGTAAAAAAAAGTAAGCAATATAAGGCAAATAAATTAGTGATGCCAATGCAATTAAAAATGAAGCATTAAACAAAATAGCATAATTGTTTTTTAAATTATACATCCGTAGTAATTGATGAAATGCAATTAAAACAAATGTATTTGCTATAACCACTTGATTAAGGTTCAACAACAATAAGCAGCAACTATTAAATAATACAAACATTAAGCTGGTTAAGTGAG
This sequence comes from Flavobacteriales bacterium, assembly GCA_016763135.1. Classification (GTDB taxonomy): domain Bacteria; phylum Bacteroidota; class Bacteroidia; order Flavobacteriales_E; family Vicingaceae. The sequence continues at coordinate 1,217 of JAESUI010000273.1, read as the reverse complement.
AATTGTCTTTAACCAATTTATATTCTCCAACAATAATATTTAAATAAATAGATTGGGCAGCAATTAAAAAAATAGCAATAACAATATCTAGCCATTTAATATTAGTTGAAACTAAATGAGAAAATTCTATTTCTAAATCCATAAAAAAAGCTGGCAGCCATAAAACAATAGTTAAGGTTATTGTTAACATATTAACCAGTTTCTGATTTGATTTAAATACTCCTATTAGCATTTTGTAATATTAATCAATTATATTTTTGATTATTAAAGATAAATTTTACTTTTGTTCTATAAAATTAAAGTTATGACAGATTTTTTGTATGGATTAGGAGATTTTTTTACTGCATTTTTTGAATTATTTAAAAAACTAGGTAACATACCAAACTATTGTCTTATTGCTCTAGCTTTCGGATTACTTTTTTGGTGGATGAAACTTCAAAAGGATTATAATGCTGAAGCAGCGTCTAATCCAAATCAATTAAAATAAGCCAACTCACATAATATATAATTAAAACCTCGAAATGTTTCGAGGTTTTTTGTTTAAAAAGCACCCACCTCAAACTAACCCTAAAAAAACCTACAATATATTATTGATAATAGTTGGTGTATTAAAAAAAAGTCGTAAATTCGCAGCCCCATTTTAAGGGATTTTATAAAATTTAAAAAGAAATATAGTGGATACATTAAGCTATAAAACGATTTCAGCAAATGCAGCTACAGTTAATAAAAACTGGGTGCTTGTTGATGCTCATAACGAGCCGTTAGGAAGATTAGCATCTAAAGTTGCTAACTTAATTAGAGGGAAGCATAAAACAAACTTCACTCCTCATGTAGATTGTGGAGATAATGTAGTTGTTATCAATGCAAGCAAAATTAAATTAACAGGAAATAAATGGGAGGATAAAAAGTATATTACTTTTTCTGGTTACCCTGGTGGTCAAAAAATTGCAACAGCAACTGAAGTTATGGCTAAGAATCCAACTAGAATGGTTGAAAAAGCTGTAAAAGGAATGTTACCTAATGGAAAATTAGGAAGAGCATTGTACAGAAACCTTTATGTATATGAAGGAGCTGAACACCAACAAGAAGCTCAACAACCTCAAGAAATTAAAGTAAGCGACCTTAAATAAAAAACATGGAAGTAATTAACGCATTAGGCAGAAGAAAAAAGCAGTAGCAAGAGTTTACCTAACAAAAGGAAAAGGAAATGTTACTAT
>JAESUI010000272.1 GCA_016763135.1 Flavobacteriales bacterium | reverse complement strand
TGGACAGGAAGTATAGCAAACACTAATAATAATAATTTACCATTTGCTCATAATCGTGGAAACATGATAGTGATTAATAATATTTGGGGAGTAAATGAATATTTAGGGAGGTATGTTGTAGAAAATTGGGATCAAAATAGAACTACAAACACCTTCAACATAACCTCAACAGGCGACTTATTGACTAGTGCAACTGGATATAAATATGGCGATTTTAACGGAAATGGACAAACAGATATTTTAAAAATTAAAGATAACAAATGGTCTACAATACCATTAAACATTGGGAGCTTTACTGAAGATTGGCAACAGGTAAATACTTCTACTGCAGACCCTACTTTGTTAAAAGTTGGTTGCTTCAATAATGATTCTAAATCAGACATTTTTTATGGTAATGGCTCAACTTGGAGATATGCTTCTGGAGCTACAGGAAATTGGATTACTTATGCAACTTCTAATGCAAGCCCTATCAGACTTGGCAGATTTCATCGAAATGGCTACTCAGATTATATATGGGATGTCTTTTATTCGAACAGTTCAACATGGAGCGTATCCCATGATGGCAGTAGTTGGCAACAAATTAATACATCTTCAGCAGATAAAAACTTCCTTAGATTGGGTGATTTTAATGGAGATGGTATTTCTGATGTATTTTATGCATATGGGCCTTCAACAAACACTTGGAAAGTATCATATAGCGGTACTAATAATTTCGTTACCATTAACAATTCTGGTTATTCCGCATACGATGTTATATTAGCAGATTTTGATCAAGATAATTCTACTGCTGGCATAACAGATGTTATAGCTAATAATGGTCAATATCAAATATCTATAGGAGGTACTTCTTCTTGGACACCTCTTTTCACATCTAATTTCCCTCGTTCATCTTTTGGTTATGGAAATTTAAAATAAAGTAACAAGAAAAAAATTAGTTACTTGAATCTATTCAATCTATTTTTAATAAAAATATGAGTTCAACAGTTTGCATGTTTGTCTATAACAACTGTACAACAGATGCTAGGGTCTTGAAAGAAGCAGCATCTCTAGTTAAAGGTGGTTATAAAGTGAAAATTATCGCTATAATGGACAAAACCACTTTACCTTATGAAATTAGAGATGGAATAGAAATTATTAGGGTAATAAAAAACCCTCTACACTATAGAATATTTAGTGGAGAAATAATTACTGAGTTATTTAAAGCTAAGAAGAAAAATGTCTTAAAAAATTTACGAAAGGACTATAAACAAGCAAAAGAGATTAAAGATACTATCCCGAAAAAGAAAACCTCTACTAAATTAAATATTACACAACTTACGTGGAAAGAGTTTCTCAAATCCTTTTTTCAGGAATTAAAAACAAATACTCTAAAAATTATTCTTTATAGATGGTTGTTCTATCTGTTAAATGGTCTTCTAAGAATTATTAGGTTAATTGTAGTAAAAATATTCGTCCCTCCACTTAAGAGTATTTTAATGACTGTTCATAAACCTTTGTGTTTTCATGACTTTTATAAAAGAAGCTTAATCCTAAACATAGAAGAACCTTCTGACATCTATCATGGGCATGATCTACACACAGTCCCTACTGCTTTTAAAACAGCTAAAAGAACTAAAGCCAAAGTAGTGTACGATGCTCATGAGCTTTACACTGAAATGAGTGGTTTAAAACCAATAGAACGAAAATTATACACCAGAATTGAACGTAAATATGCACCGAAAGTAGATGCTTTAATAACAGTAAATGAATCGATTGCTACTGAATTGAAAGACAGGTACCACCTTAGAAAAAAACCAAGCATAATTTTTAATTGCCCAGAGGTTTCTAATAACATCATTATGACAGATAATGATGTTTTAAGAGAAAAATTAAATATCCCTAAAGAAACTAAAATTGTACTCTATCAAGGTGGCTATTCAATAAACAGAGGTTTATTTAATTTAATAAAATCTGCTAAATATATTAATAATGGCATTGTGGTATTCATGGGTTGGGGAAGAATAGAGGAAGAACTGAAAGATGAAGTGAAAAAACTTCAACTAGAAGATAAAGTAATATTTACACCAGGAGTCCCTCAAAATGAATTGTTAAATCATTCGAAATCCGCTGAAGTAGGTGTAATTCCCTATCAATTTGTAGGTTTAAACAATTATTATACTAGCCCTAACAAACTATTCGAATACATTAACGCTGGGGTTCCAATTGCTGGGAGTGATTTTCCTGAATTAAAAAGAGTAATAGACAAATATAATATTGGTGAAACATTTGATCCTGAATCACCAAAATCAATTGCTACTGCAATAAATAAAGTTTTAGATGATTCAGAATATCAAAAAACCTTAAAAGAAAATACTAAATTAGCGGCAAAAGATTTTACATGGGAACAGGAAGAAAAGAAGTTGATAGAGATATACAGTAAACTTGTTAATGAATAAAATCAAAGAAGAAATATTACTACTTATTGATAGAGCTGATCTAATTAGGTATTTTGTAGGTTCAGAATTAAAAGCACTCTATAAGAATAAAGTACTAGGATTTGCATGGGCAGTATTAGATCCATTTTTTGTGATGTTAGTTTATGTTGTTCTGGTATCTGTTATATTTAAAAGAGGAGGGGAACAATTTCCTATTTTATTATTCAGTTCTCTTTTACCGTGGAGATGGTTCTCATACGCTGCTAATTCTTCTGTAAAAACATTTATTGCCAATGCATCTCTTATACAAACTGTAAAGTTTCCATTATCTATTTTCCCTATTAACTCAGTTTTAATAGGCTGTTTTAATTATATGGTAGGATTAGTTGTTTTAATTCCTATGCTATTTTATTTTAATGCAAATATTACATTAAACATATTATGGATTTTCCCTTTAATTTTAGTTCAATTAATCTTCATCTTTGGAATATCAATGATAGTTTCTGTAATTGGTGTTTATTTTAATGATTTGCAAAATATTTTAGCTTTTACTCTACGAATAGGATTTTACCTCTCTCCCGCACTTTATGAATTATCTAGTATTCCTAGTGAATACCAAAAAATATACATTCTAATTAATCCTTTTGCATCCCTGTTTCAAACCTGCAAAAACATACTTGTTTATGGCACACCTCCCGAATCTTCTATTTTAATTTACTGCCTTTATGCAATTACTTTCTTTTTAATAGGAATATACCTCATTACTAAACAAAGTAAAAAAATACCTAAACTTTTATGAGCGTAATAATAAAAGCAGAAAATATTGGTATAAAATTTAACTTAGGTAAAGTAGGTTATAAAAAAATGCACATAACGTTAAAAGACATCTTACAAAAAGGTGAAGAAGTTAGAAAAACTGAAGAAAATAGTTCTGACTTTTGGGCATTAAAAAATATAAGTTTTTCAATAAATAAAGGCGATATACTTGGCGTTGTAGGTTCAAATGGATCTGGAAAAAGTACACTTTTAAGAATTATTGCAGGTGTTTACTCCCTAGATGAAGGTGAGCTAGAGGTTAAAGGCACTATATCTCCTCTTCTGTCCTTAGGAACAGGCTTTAAACCTGCTTTAAGCGGATATGATAATATTTTTCTTAATGGAGTGGTAATGGGTTTTAAAAAACATGAAATAGAAAAACATGTTAAAGAAATAATTGAATTCTCTGAGCTAGGAAACTTTATTTTTCAGCCAGTTAAAAATTACTCATCAGGAATGAAAGCTCGATTAGGTTTTTCTATAGCTGTTTTTTTAAAAAGAGATATTATGCTTATTGATGAAGTACTTGGTGTTGGAGATTATAAATTCAGAGAAAAGAGTCAAAATAAGATGCAAGAAATTATTCATAGTGGACAAACCATTATTATCGTAAGTCATAATCTTGAATCTATAAAAAAATTTGCAAACAAAGCCATTTGGATTAACAAAGGGGAATTAATGATGGCTGGAGAAACAAATCAGGTTTTAGATAAATACACTTCATAAGCACCTACCACACAAACAATGAAAATCTGTCATTTAACATCTGCCCACCCTCAACATGATGTCAGAATTTTACTTAAAGAGTGTTCTAGCTTGGCTAAGTATTACCATACAACTCTTGTTGTTGTTAATGGGAGAAATGAAGTTTTTAACAATGTAAATATTACTAGTGTTGATTGTAATTTTAGTTCAAGAATAGAGCGGTTTACTAAAGTTGTAAACCTTGTATTAAAAAAATCCATTGAAATTGATGCTGATATTTATCACATTCACGACCCTGAATTACTGAGAATAGTTTCTAAACTGAAAAGCCTAAATAAGAAAGTAATTTATGATGTTCATGAAGATTTACCTCGACAAATATTATCAAAACCATGGATAAATATTGCCCTAAGGAAAATTGTTGCAAAGCTCATTGAAGGTTACGAGAATAAAGTAGCAAAAAAATGTGATGGAATTATTACTGCAACTCCATTTATCAGAGATCGATTTTTAGCGCTAAATAAAAACACAATAGACATCAACAACTTCCCTATCCTTAATGAGTTGCTATTGAATGTTCCTTACGAAAATAAAACTGAAAACATCATTTGTTATGTTGGTGGGATTACAAAAGTTAGAGGCATTAAAGAAATTGTAAGAAGCATTGATCAATTGGATGTAAAATTAATATTGGCTGGAGATTTTTTAGAGAGCGGATTAAAAGATGAAATTTCTCAATTGCATGGATGGAAAAAAGTTAAAGAACTTGGCTATGTCAATAGGCAAAAAGTAAAGGGGGTTTACAAAGAATCTAAACTTGGTCTTGTTACATTGCACCCTATCATTAATTATATAGATGCATTACCCGTTAAAATGTTTGAATACATGGCTGCAGGGCTTCCTGTTATCGCGTCTAATTTCCTATTATGGAAAGAAATAATTGAAAAAAATAAATGTGGTATTTGTGTTAACCCTCTTAATCCTAAAGAAATAACAAGTGCGATAAACTACCTTATTGAAAACCCTAAGGAAGCTAAATTAATGGGAGCTAATGGAATTAAATTAGTACAAGAAAAGTATAACTGGAATATTGAATCAGCAAAACTGCTCCAATTTTACACTGAAATTGAAAAAAAATAGAGTAGCTTTATAAGCTATCCCATATTTTTTCTCCACACGTATGGATGAACTAAAATACAAGTAACTTCTCCCTCATCCATTTTATCATTAATAGTTTCTATAGGGTCTCCATGTTGCCAAAATACATAACCATTATCGGAATGATAATAATTTCGCCTCACTTTATAGGCCTCATATCTCATTCCATAATCCGTTAATTTTAAAAAAGGGATATTTACTTTGCGATTATTTAATTCCACCATTCCTGGTTTTTCATTAGATTCTTCCCAAATATTAAAATTAAGACATTCTCTAGGATAGTCTTTAATTTTTTTTTCTGATAAGTAAGTAGAAAGTCTTCCAGAGCCATGTGCTACACAGCCTGAAACTTTTATTCCTGCGGCTCTAAATTCAGCTAATGTTTGCTCGCAAATTCTCCCTACATCTTTTCCAGTTTCTAAATAATCTCCTAATAGGTCATAATGAAAACCTACTTCATGACCTAAATCTTGAATTTCTTTTAATGCTTTAAGAGATTTAACCCTTTTTTTGTCCCATATTTTTTTTATATCAGTGTCCGTTGTTAACATATAATAACTGCCAAATAATTTATACTCAGCTTCAATTTTCGCCATTTTCAAGGCAATAAATGGATCATGATCAATATCATGCCTTAAAAAACAAACTTTTTTATTACGAACAAAAGAATCAGATAGTTCAAAAGGAAATCGCTGTGTTTTATGATAATCAATCTCATCATATTTAAAAAAGGTTCCTTTTGTTTTGGTTAGCATTTTGCAAAACTCTCTATATGTGTATTGTGCTTTAGGTTTCGGGTATATTATTAATCTAACATTTCTTTTTATTCGAGCCAATACTTGATATATCTTTGTTTCTTTAATCATTCTTGTATATATAAAAATCTAATCTTTTTCTTTGATCTCCAGTCTTTTTTTTATTACCCTGTAATTATTTAATCGCTCAAAACTAATAAATTAGTCTTTTTATTTGATCTTTTTTATGGTTAGACTGTCATATTAGTCATTACACCGTGAAAAATAAAATAAAAACAGCATATTCTTAAACTATACAATTGGTACTTTTATCGTTTAAACATTTTTGATATGAAAATAATAACAATAGTTGGAGCTCGTCCTCAATTTGTAAAAGCAGCAGCTTTAAGCAGAGAATTTTCAAAACATAATAATATTGAAGAGATAATTGTACATACTGGTCAACATTTTGATAAAAACATGAGCGATGTGTTTTTTCAAGAAATGGAAATTCCAAAACCAAAATACAACCTTAACATAAATAGTGTTGGACACGGAGCTATGACGGGGAGAATGTTGGAAGGAATTGAAAAAATATTGTTAGATGAAAAACCTGATTTATTACTCGTTTACGGTGATACTAATTCAACTATTGCTGGGGCTTTAGCGGCAAAAAAACTTCATATAAAAGTAGCTCATGTTGAAGCTGGATTAAGAAGTTTTAACATGGAAATGCCAGAAGAAATCAACCGCATATTAACCGATAGAATTTCTGATTTTTTATTTTGCCCGACAGAAACTGCTATTGACAATTTAAAAAATGAAGGTTATGATAATATTGAGTGTGAAATAATAAACTGTGGTGATGTGATGCAAGATGCTGCTACTTTCTATGCTCAAAATTCAAAAGAAAAAGCTAAAATTGCAAATACTATCAACTTTGATGAATTTATTCTTTGTACCTTACATCGTGCTGAAAACACAGATGATGAGGTGCGTTTAAAATCAATTATAGAAGCTTTAAATAAAATTCATAAAACAACACCTATCGTTTTACCACTGCACCCTAGAACAAAAGGAAAAATAGAAAATTTAAATATAAAACTCGAGGTAAAATTAATTGACCCTGTTGGTTATTTTGATATGATTGAGTTATTAAAAAAATGCTCGTTAGTAATGACTGATAGTGGAGGTCTGCAAAAAGAAGCTTTTTTCTTTGAAAAGAATTGTGTAACCATGAGAGACCAAACTGAATGGGTTGAATTATTAAAAAATGATGTTAACGTTTTAGTTGAAGCTAAAACCGAGAAAATTATTAATGCCGTAAGCCTAATGCTCAATAAAAAATCTGACTTTTCAGTTGACTTATATGGCAATGGTATGGCCTGTGAAAACATTACTAAAAAATTACTTAAACTCTAATTTGAATAAAACTGTATCCATAGTAATTCCTTGCCGAAACGAAGAGCGATACATAGAAAAGTGTATTAATTCCATTTTAAATTGTAACTATCCACAAGAACTAGTTTCAATTTATGTTTGCGATGGTTTAAGCGATGATAATACAAGAAATATTATCAAAGTCCTTACAGAAGAAAATACAAATATCCATTTAATTGACAATCCTAAACAAACTACTCCATTTGCTTTAAATTTAGGATTAAAAGAATCTACAGCAGATGTGAAAATCATCTTAGGTGCCCATGCAGAAATTCATCCTGATTTTATAAATGAAAATATGAAAGCTTTATCTTTATCAGAGGAGATAGGCTGTACTGGAGGGGTTCTCGAAAACGTTAACGAGAATGAAACTGCAAAAATTATAGGTTTAGCCATGTCTTCT
>JAESUI010000271.1 GCA_016763135.1 Flavobacteriales bacterium | reverse complement strand
TTATCTACGAAAAACAATAAAAACTGTGAGCGTTGAGTTATAACGAACTCAGGTTATTATTCATAACGTGTATTTGTAATATCTAGCAATACATCATAAGGATTTTTATTTATCAATTTAGATTTTAGCCAAGCATAAAATGCCATCGCTTGTAGATCTTCTTGTTCAGCAGGTGTTTTAACCAAGGTAGATTGTATCTGCTTAAGAAATTCTTCATCCTTAAGATTATCTGGGTTGTTGATAATGACCTTAACTGTTTGCATAAATTGTTTAGCCCTTTTATAAATTGGATGGTTGAATAGTTTTGCAAAATTGTGTTCAAAAGATCTTATTCTATTCAGCGCAATTTCAAAGTTCTCTAATTCATATTGTACCATTATTTCAATCATATTTTTTTTCATTACCCATTCAATTCCCATCTTTTTTGATAACCAATTGTCTGAGTGATTAAGTGTTTGAATAATGAAGTTACATTTTTTATAGTCGCCTGAGTAGCCTATATAAATAGAGAGGTTCATCTTAATATTTAATTGATCTTCTATCGGGAGTTTGTTAAATGTGGATGTTTTAACTCCATCAAGTAACTCAATGGATTTATTATTTTGATTTAAAAAGGCAAAATTGGCTGCCGAAAGCATGATGTACTTAGGGTAAAATTGCTTGTAGTAAGATTTATTATACTCTAACATGCTCTCATTCATTTTATCTAAATAGGAATTTGATGCTTCAAACTTTCTATTCCTGTAGAGAATATGAGAAATCATATAAAGGATATGAATTTTGTAAAAATGATTTTTCTTAGAAAACCCATGCTGTTCTATTAGTTTCTTATACATATTAATAATGTAGGGCTCAAAGTTGTAGAAGTCTTTTTTAGAAAGCATAACCCTTCTTGTAAGGTCTAAAACCTTGTATAAAATTTCTGGTCGTTTATATACAATATCACTGAGTTCGTATTTTATTAATAAATTTTCAATAGTTTGATTTACATCTTTATCTTCTCCGGTTAAGATTATTTCATTGATTTCTTTCTTTATAAAATGATAAGCGATGTTTGTTTTTTCATTTTCATCTACCAGTATTTTATTTGTTTTCCATTTTTTATGAATGTCATTAATGTCAGGAGCAAACTCATTGTCGGATTCTTCTATTTGTAAGTGATAGATATTATTAAGCAGTTCGTGATGCTCATTTTCTATAGCAGATTTTTCGGCTTTAATAAGAATTCTCCATGCAAATTCAGAGCTTTTGTTTTTAAATAAATAAGTAGCTAATGAAATTAAACCAGTAATTGAAGAGGTTGCTGTTGTGTCATCATCAATCTGTTTAAGGACAATAAAATCTGTAAGGTGTTTAAGTAATCTTTTTCGCAGTGTATGATAAGCAACCTTGTTTGTTGTTGTGTAAAGTTTTTCTTGTATGGATTTAGCAGATATTTGCTCGCATATAAGCTCAAACAAATCTAAGTCTTTACGTTGCTTTTTACTTTTTTGTCTGTTGATGAAAATTCTAAACTCTCGTTTATCATCTTCTGATAAAGTATTAATCAATTCTTGTAGTTTATCCATAATAAAAAGTCAGTAAATAATTCTTTAAAACTACTATAAATATTGATTTATCAGAAATAATATATATAATTTAAAAGTCAGTAAATTAAATGTTAAAGTTTGTTAAATGTTTGGTGGACATCTAAGTTTGTTGAGAATTTTAAAACTAACAAAACAAAAAAAACGATGAAAAAAATATTATTAATAGCAAGTTTATTTGCAGTGTCAAATATTGCTAATTGTCAAAAAAACACTTTAATAAATACTAAAGACATTCGACCATTATCTTTTGGAGCAATGCCAGTAATTTTTGTTTCGGCAGATCAGGGAGCAGGATTTGGGTTGGAATTAAATACTAGGCATGCTTTAACTAGAAATTTTGGTGTTGGGATGTTTGGAAGAATGAAATCATTACTGGACGGAACAGGTTCCTCTAGTTACAATGAGTATGCTCCAGTATCATCATCAACAGGTATGGAATCTAGAAATATTTTTGGCATTGGGATATCAGCAGATTATAATATTTTTAGAGCTATTGTGCTGCAAGTTAGGGGAGGTTATGAAGCTGAAGCTGATGCTCGCCAGCATAAAATGATTCCTCGTTATATTTTCGGTGGTGGTCTAATTGTTAATTTTGGTAAATCTCAAACACATAAAGTTGCACACAGTTTAAGAATTGGAGTAGATTTTGAAAGTAATAGGCATTTAGATATTACGGTTCCAACTGCTGATTTTTCAGATTTTCCGTATTCGCAAAGTTTAGATGAAACTGGCGCTACTATCAATGCCTTTTCTTTTCAGGTAGGGTGGAATTTTCAATTTCATAGCATTAAGCGTAAGCGATAATTCTTTTAAAAAACAATTAGTTAAACCAAAAAAACTATGAAAAAAAATATTCTAATATTAATTCTAATATCAAGTCATGGTATTGCTAATGCTCAAGTTGATCAAGGAAATTTCAGCATTAATTTAACTCATAAAGTAGCAGTTAACAATACTAAACTGATGCGTAATAATCTTACGGGAATTGATGTTGAATGGAATGTAGCAGACAATGTTGGTCTTAATTATTCTATATATGGTGGAGAGGGTGTTTTTCATATGCCGGCAGGACCCGCAATAGGCGTGGCAGCTGTATGTGTTGCAGCTTGTTTTTGGGCAGGAGGTGGTTTAGACTTTGAGTCTGAAATGTTGTTAATATTCGCTATTCCTGAAGGGGTAACTTATAACTTTGAAATAGCTCAAAATACCTATATATCGCCATACATTAATCCATTAGGACTAGAGTATCATGATTATCCAGAAGGTGAAAATAGGTGGTTCGGGATGGGCTCAGCAGGGACTAAAATAAAAATGTTTATGCCAGTAGGAAGTGAGGTGTATGTAGTTTTTAGTGGATTTGCTGAAGCACAACTAGAATATACTTCAGATCAGCAATTAGGTATAAGAGCAGGGTTAAGTTGTGGTATTTCTTTTTAAATGTTTAAACTATATTTATACATTATTTATATTCAATCTAAATAGATAAAACTTTGAAAAAATTAATATATAATTCACTAGGAATAATTGTCTTGTCTCAGGTTTTTTTATCCTGTATGCCTTCAAGAATTGTTAGACCTTTAGATAAAGGACAAAAAGCTGTTGGAGCACATTTAGGTGGGCCGCTAATTGGTTTTACAGGAACAACTATCCCAATGCCGTTTACATCCATTATGTATGCCCAAGGAATAACCGAGAAAACAACTGTTTTTGGGAGTATTCATATTACATCCTTATTGTTTGGTGTTATACAAACTGATATTGGTGCTTGTCACAATCTTTATTACAATGATAGCTCAAGAATTGGGCTCAGTGTTACTCCAGCAATTAATATGGCTTACGATAAGTGGGAAGGTAAATTTAAGCTATGGCCTCAAGTAGATGTTAACATGTACTGGGACATTAA
>JAESUI010000270.1 GCA_016763135.1 Flavobacteriales bacterium | reverse complement strand
TAATAGTTTTAGAAAAATCATACTTTTTTTGAACTTCACTTCTTAAATAATTTAATTCCTTTTTAAGGTTTGAGTTTTCACGAATATGAAGAATAGTTTGCCATATTTTCTCCTTTGTTTCTCCATCCTTTACCAAATAATCATACGCGCCATTATTTAATAATTCAACCGCTGTAGAAATATCTTCTTGTCCAGAAATGATAACAACTTCAGTTTCGGGTAACTCCTTTTTTATATATGATAGCAGCTTTTTTCCATTGGTATCTGGAAGCGAATAATCCAATGTTATTACATCTGGTTTTTCATGTAATGCATTCATTAATTTTTTTCCAGATGAAAATGTTTTAATCTCATAATCTGGGTTTAATTCTAAATGATATTGAAGTAATTCACTATACCAAACATCATCTTCAGCAATAAATATTTTAAATCCTTTCATAGAGTCTTAATTTAGAATGGTTTTAAACTATACGGTAGTTTACAATAATTTGTTTCATAAATGGAATTTTCCATTTATGAAACTATATGTGGTAGAATTCCATTTTAGTATTATATTCTTATCATATATATCGAAAATGAGCTAAAACATAGAAGAGTGTTAAGTAAATAAAATACCTATTTAATGGTACGTAATAGTACTTAAGGCAATCCCGATAAAATCATTATTAAACAAATAACTAAGCAAAAATATATCAAAAAAAACATTTCCATATTTGGGAAATTTAAATCTATATGAGATTTTTAGTAAACTCGAAAATCTATAACGTACTGATAATCAATAAAATATATTCTTCTATTTTTTTGGCATAATATTCATCCTACTATATAAAAACAAAATAGATGATTATGAAACATGAAGAAAAAATATTGACCGATTATTATGGAGCTCTATATTATATAAAAGAGAATAAAGACAATGAGTTAACCATTTTTATTGTTGATGATGATTTGTTTTATCTACAGTTATTGGAAAAAGAGATTTCTAAAAATCCAAAATTTGAAATTTTCACTTTTAATACAGGAGAAAAATGTTTAAACGCATTACAGCTAAATCCAGACTTAGTAATAATAGACTATCATTTAGATGGCAAGCAATCTTACCCTAAAAATGGGGATGTAATTGCTAAGGAAATTAAAAAAAGATTGCCAAACACAGAAACAATTATTATTTCATCTGATCACAAATTAGCATTAGTTGACAAACTGAATCAGCCAACGGTTCTTTTTAAAGATGGGTTTGTAAAAGAAAAGATTCAATTAATGTTTTTAAACATCTTAAAAAAGAGAAAAGATAAATGGCTACAGAATGCCATTTTCCCAGCATTAATATTAACCTTCTTATTAATCTGTATTATTATTTACCTTAAACTATAATGTTATGAAAAATTTAAGAAACGACATTAAACGAATTCTGAAAAATGAATGTTTAACAAATGAGGAAAAGATTCAATTAAAAAAAATCTTTAAAAAATTCATTAATACGCGCAATATTTTATCTCGTAAGTCTATAGATTTTGAATTTAAAGAAGATCAATGTTTTGGGTTAGACAGTATTCTAAACAAAGAATAATAGCTATTCAAATTACCACACTATCCATTTGATACTAATTTAAACTTTAAAGCCATGGAATGCATGATAAATAAGACACTTAAAAAGCTTAACAAAATAAAACAACTTAAACGAGTCAAAATCGAAGTTATTAGAAGGTACTTGCTATTTAAAATAAATATTGATATTGAACCTTTAGGTTTGATTAGAAGAATAGAAAGACTAGAAACTAATATATCCTAAGTTAAAGTGAAATTGGTATCTGAACCTTTCACATTGATGATAAAAACTCAATATCCTCATTCAAAAAGTTCGATAAACCGAGAGGCCCAACAGGTTAATCGAACTTTATTAACTGCTACAGAATATAGACTTCCCAACATAGGACTCTTATTAATATAGACTAAATTATGCGATTTTAAGAATTCTCGTCAATTAAAAACAACTCCTAAAGCTCTAAAAATGCTGCATCTACAGACATTCTTAGTCTAAAATATATTTTGTCCTTATACTGCGCATAATTGTCCTTTCATAATGTAAAACTCACATTTATATTTGCATATATAAAAAATAAACTAACCAATAAAAACAAAAATTATGAAAACAATTATCTTAACACTTGCAATCTTCAGTACTTCTTTATTTAACTATAGCTATGCCAATGGAAACAATTCTATGGACAAAGTTTTAGAAAACAGTATCTCATTTAAAAATGGAGAATTAACCATTAATAAAGATCAAAATGAATTTGTGCGAGTAAGCTTTAAAATTAATGAAGAAGGTCAAATAGAAATCCTTAAAATGAATTATTCAAATGAAAAAATAAAGGACCAGTTGATTAAAAAACTAACAACGATTACTCCTTTCGGTTCTTTCGATATTGAAAAAGTATACAACTATAATTTTACTTTTAAGAAAATTTAACCATATTGCCTCTATTCACCTTCAAAAACCAACTATTTAGTCAATGAGTTTAGTTAGTGCATGTGTAACGGCAAACATGCTATATTTACAAAACTAATTAGAAACTGGACTAGCATAGTGTAATTAAGAACTTAACCATGAGAAATATTTCATTCATAGTGCCTCCAACTGTGCATCTGATGGATGTAAATGGTCCTGCTCACATTTTTTATGAAGCTAGAGAATTCGGTGCTGATGTTGAATTACATTTTGTATCAATGAATGAAGCATCAGAAATTGAAAGTAGTGCGGGTCTATTTTTTTCTAAATTAAAACATTTTAACAGCTTAGAATTATCGGAAAATGATTTTGTCTTTGTTCCTGGATTAGAATATGAACTTTTATCTGATAAGGTTTTTATAAAAGAAAACAAACCTTTTTTTGATTGGTTGCACTTCCAATACAAAAATGGTGTAAACATTTGTTCAATATGTACTGGAACATTTTTATTAGCTGAATCTGGAATTTTAAATGGTCAAGAATGCACCACACATTGGAAGTATATATCACATTTGACTAATAAATTTCCTAACATCAATTTACGAAAAAACAGATTATTTGTAGCCAACAATAATTTATATACAAGTGCAGGCGTATCTTCTGGAATTGATTTAGCACTTTATATATTAGAAAATCTATTTGGCTCTAAGTTTGCCTCAGATATAGCGAAGGAGGTAGTCATTTATTTAAGGCGTAGCGAATCAGATCCACAACTTAGCATTTTTCT
>JAESUI010000269.1 GCA_016763135.1 Flavobacteriales bacterium | reverse complement strand
TAAAAGAAAGAGTTAATGGAAGCTTTTTAAGGCTCAAAACAATGCCAACCAACTATCTTCATATTTTATCAGCAAAAATGCTGGTTTATATGATGGTTGCTGTATTACAATTCGCTCTAATTTTCTCAATTGGTATGTCAGTTTTTCCCTTAATTGGATTACCTAAACTAATCTTGCCAGATGCCTTTGGAGCATTTATAGTGATGATGTTAATGTGTAGTTTGGCTGCGGTAAGTTATGCCCTAATGATTGGAGCCCTATCAAAAACACAGGAGCAGTCAAATGGTATTGGAGCTATTTCCATTATTATATTTGCTGCTATAGGTGGTATATGGGTGCCCACTTTTGTTATGCCAGAGTACATGCAAATTATAAGTAACTTTTCACCAATGCATTGGTGCTTAGAAGGTTTTTATATCTTATTTTTGAAGGGTGGAAGTTGGAGCCAACTTGCTCCTGTTATTGGATTTTTATTTATCTTCATCGCAGTTTGTCAAATTACTACATACACAAAGCTAAAACTTGAAAAATTAATTTAAAATGGAAGCAGTAGCATTAAAAGCAAAATTAAAAACGCAAATTATTCAATACTTAAATTTATTGGATATTACTCCTGAAGACATAAAAGATGACACCCCTCTTTTTGGTGAAGAATTAGGTTTAGACTCTATCGATTCTATTGAGCTTATTGTGTTATTAGAAAGAGAATACGGAATTAAAATTACAAACCCAACCGAGGGTAGAAAAGTTTTAGTTGATGTTGAACAAATGGCTGCTTACATTCTAGAGCATTCAGAGAACTTAAAATAAGGGTATAACATTAAACCAATGCCAAAAGTTTTTGTTACGGGAATGGGGGTTATTTCAGCAATTGGAAACAACACTGCTGAAAACTTAGCCCATTTGCGCAAAGGAAAAACTGGTATAGCAAAAGCTAAATACGTTAATTCCAACTATGCAGATACACGCCCGTTTGCTGAAGTTAAACTAAGTACAGAAGAATTAAGATCTCAGCTTAATCTCAAAACAACAAAAGGCCTAACCAGAACAGATTACATTGCTTTTACTGCACTTAAAGAAGCTTTAGAAAGTTCACAATTAGCTCCCGAAGAAGTTTCATCTGAACAAACTGCTTTTATTTCTGCCAGCACAATTGGTGGAATGTGCATGACTGATCAACTTTATAAGGATGCTAATTTAATCTCTAATGGTTCTGAATATGTAGAATCTTATCCAGGAAGTACACACATATTAAAAATAGCTAAAGAATATAAACTTTCTGGAATTGTAGACGCAATCAATACTGCTTGCTCATCTTCTGCTAATGCAATTATGTTAGGGGCTAAATTGATAAAATCTGGAAGAGCTACAAGAGCAATTGTTGGCGGAACAGACAGCATTGGGAAATTTAGTATTAATGGATTTAATGCATTACAAATATTATCGGATGAGCATTGTGCTCCTTTTGATGAAAACAGAAAAGGGTTAAACTTAGGAGAGGGAGCAGCTTATCTAGTCCTTGAATCAGAAGAAATTGTTAGAGATAAAAAAATATTTGCCGAAATTTTAGGTTATGGTAATAGTAATGATGCTTTCCATCCCTCAGCATTATCTGAAGATGCAATTGGTGTAGTAGAATGTATTTCTCGGGCACTAAAAAGTGCTAAAATAACCCCAGAAGAAATTGATTACATCAATGCACATGGAACTGCAACAGGTAATAATGATATTACAGAGCTAACAGGAATTAATAAGGTTTTTAATGGATTCCCTCCTTTTAATTCTACTAAATCTTACACTGGACATACCCTTGCTGCTTCAGGTGCAATTGAAGCAGTTTATAGCATTTTGAGCATTAATAATAATGAATTATATCCCAGCTTAAATTGTAAAAATGCAATAAATACCTATAATCAATTTCCGATTACCAAATTTGCTAAAAAGGATATTAAAACTGTTCTTTCTAATTCTTTTGGGTTTGGAGGAAATTGTACCTCATTAATAATTAGAGAAGCATAAATGTATATTATAGATTGCTATAGCATTTCACCTCAAAAAACATTTGATGAATCTTTTTTTGAAGGGCAGGTCGAAGGCTTTGTGGGGAATAAATATCATGCTATAGAACCCAGCTATGCTGATTTAATTCCAAGAGGCTTACTCCGAAGAATGGGAAAAGCAGTTAGAATTGGAATTGGTGCTGGATTGCCATTAATTGAAAAACAAAAAGATATTGATGGAATTATTATAGGAACGGCAACAGGCGGGCTTGATGATTGCATCAAATTTTTAAATCAAATTGTTGAATATGATGAAGGGACATTAACACCTACTAATTTTGTTCAAAGTACACCTAATGCTATTGGGGGACACTTAGCTATGATGAGTAAAAACACTGGATATAATAATACTCACATGGGCATTGGAACTGCTTTTGAATCAACATTATTAGATGCTTTTTTACTTTTTGAAGAAGGTGAGGCTTCTAAATTATTGATTGGAAATGTAGAAGAAACCTCACAACATCACTATAATATTGATGCTTATGCTGGTTATTTTAAAACTGAAGAAATTTCATCTACAGAATTATTCAATAGCAATTCGAAAGGTTCTATTTGTGGAGAAGGAGCTGCTATGTTTGTCGTTTCAAATAAAAAAGAAAATGCACTATGCAAGTTAGTTGATGTGCATCAATTCACTTATCCTAAAAGTGAAAACATTGAAGAACGAGTAAGCCAGTTTTTAGAAAAAAACAACATGAGTTTACAAGATATTGACTCGTTAGTTCTTGGTTTTAGTGGCGATAATCGCTATGATTTTTGGTATACTAATCTAATGAACTCATTCCCTAAATCTACTGTATACAGCTATAAAAATTTAGTTGGTGAATACCCAACCTCAAGTGGTTTTGCAACTTGGTTGGCTACTAAAATATTAACAGGAAAAAAAACCCCTAACAAAGCCATATATAAAGACGCTAATCGCACTCCAAAAAACATTTTAATCTACAACAATTATTTAGGAGCTCAGCATGGTTTTATTTTACTAAAAAGCACATAAAACACCTCCATAACACTCCTTTCTAGGGAGGAATATTTGCTCACAATAAACTAAAATCAACGTTTCCCATCTAAAAAGATGGACTAGGTGTGTGTTAATTATCACGAAACCTTACCTTTGCTACAAATGGTAAAAATCGGTGATATAGAGCTGGGAGAATTCCCTTTGTTACTTGCTCCAATGGAAGATGTAAGTGACCCTCCTTTTCGCGCTTTGTGTAAAGAGAATGGAGCAGACTTAATGTATACCGAATTCATTTCTTCAGAAGGCTTAATTAGAGATGCAGTAAAGAGTGTTCAGAAGCTTGACATCTTTGAATACGAAAGACCAATTGGAATTCAAATATTTGGAAACAATATTGAATCCATGAAACGAGCAACAGAAGTTACCACTCTAGCCAAACCAGATATTATTGATATTAATTACGGTTGCCCTGTAAAAAAGGTAGCTGGAAAAGGTTCTGGGGCAGGAATTCTACAAGACATTCCTAAAATGATTGAGATGACCAAAGAGATTGTAAATTCTACCAATTTACCTGTTACTGTAAAAACTCGTTTAGGTTGGAATGAAGAAACCAAATACATTATTGAGGTTGCTGAACGATTACAAGATGTAGGAATAAAAGGCATTTCTATACACGGAAGAACACGGAAGCAAATGTATAAAGGAAGTGCCGATTGGAGCTTAATTGGAGAAGTGAAAAATAATCCTCGCATGCACATTCCTGTTTTTGGAAATGGAGATATCAGAACACCAGAAGATGTAGTTGAAGTAAAAAACAAATACGGTGTTGATGGGGTAATGATAGGAAGAGCAAGCATTGGCTACCCTTGGATCTTTAATGAAATAAAACATTTTATGGCTACAGGAGAGCACCTTGAAAAGCCTACTATACAAGATAGAATAAATGCTGCTCGTAGACATTTAGAAATGTCTGTAAAATGGAAAGGAGAAAAATTAGGTGTGTTAGAAATGCGTAGACACTACGGTAATTATTTTAAAGGAATTCCTGACTTTAAACCTCATCGAATGAAGCTCGTTACGCAAGATGATGCAGCTAATGTTTATGCTGCAATGGATGAGATACAGAAAACTTTTGTTTAAATAAAAATAGCCAGTTATTTTAACTGGCTATTTTTATTAAATGGTATAGGTTATTACTCAATAATTAATTTCTGAGTATGTGTCCCATTTTGATCAGCATATTTTACAAAATAAATTCCTGGACCAAACTTAGATGTATTAACTTGTTGTGTTAAATTGAAAGAAGGAACTATTTCGTCTACCACCTTTCCAGTTATATCTACTATCGTAATATTATCTAGTTTAATGTTACTTTTTATAGTAAAGCTTTTGCTTGTAGGGTTAGGGTAGATTAACACATTATTTTCTTTATGATTAACACCAGTTATTCCTGTAACTAAATCAGCTTGATTTATATAGTTTGTTGTTGTAGAAATTAAGGCTCCGTTAACATACAAAACAGTATAACTAGCAATAAACACCTTGTTTATTGCATCATAAAAGGTAATTATGGTGTCTGTATAACTTGCAATTTGAGTAGCACCCTGCAGATCAACATAGCTTCCCATAACGCTCACTTTCAGAACATTATTAACTGTAGCATAAGGTAATATAAGTGTTCCGTATCCATCAGCTGAAATTACATTTGTTCCAGATCTATCGAAAGTTTGACCTGCCCCAATGTTTTCAACAGTACCAGCAAAAGTTTCATTAAATACGTTTGGATAAGTTATTGGAAATTTTAGTGTTTCTCTTGGGTTTGTATAAATTGCCCTAACAATGTTTGGAGTTAATTGACCAACAACTGAATAGTCAGTAGTGTTACTCGAATAATAATTTTCTGCATTTGTAGAAGTAGACTCTACAAGGTTGGCACTAGGGTACGTTGCTGGCTCCACAGAACTAGCCAAGTTTATATAATTAGTAGTCCCTAACGCTCCTCCTGCAGAAGAAAAATTCCAAGTTTGATTTGTGCCAGATTGCGGCATAGGTATAGTAGACGCAAAATCAGTATAATATTGTATGGTAGTCCCTATTGCTGGAACATGTGTAGTACTAGTTAATGTAATTTGAGCATTAATAGTTGTAAGGGCAGTTATCCCAAAAATAAATAAGTAAGCTTTTTTCATATGATATAATTTTTATTTTTCGAATGTACTGAAAAATAAGGGGTTAGGCAAGTGATTGCGTTTTGTCATCTTCAGCTTGACTGGAGATCTATATAGATTCCCAATCAAGTTGGGAATGACAATATTGACTACAAATGTTTCCGTGTCAAAATCCGAACAGGATACCAAGAGGCAATTAATCCAATAATAATTACAATAATGGAGACATGTACAAAGTCCATAATATTCAATTCTATTGGGTAAAAATCTACTACCCCACCTGCCAAACGCAACAAACCAAATTGCATTTGTAACCAACACACAAAAGCGCCTATTGCCATTCCGCCAACGGCACCTAATAAATTAATGAGCATCCCTTCAGCAAAGAAAATTTTACGAATAACACTGTTATTTGCTCCCATAGTTTTTAAAATCCAAACATCTTTTTTCTTATCTATAATAAGCATGGTTAACGAGCCAATAATATTAAAAGAGGCGATTACTAATATGAAAGAAAGGATTAAAAAGGTAATCCATTTTTCTGTTTTATTGGTTTTAAAAATAAGCTCATTCATTTCAAAACGCGTTTGTACTTTGTAATCACCTCCAACAATTGCTTGTACTTTTTCTTTTACTTCATCCCAGTCTTCTCCTTTTTTCAAGCCTAATTCTACAGAAGATAACCTGTCTTTATGCTTTAAAAGTTTCTGAACAAATGCTAATTCTCCCAACACATATTTAGTGTCAAAATCTGGATTAACAGAAAAAACACCTGTAGCATTTGCTGTTTTTCTATTAAACTCTGACCCTGGTACCAATCCTTTTTTTGTTCCTCTTTTAGGCACAATTACCCCCACTTGATAAACGCTTTGTGAAATAAAAAGTGATAACTTATCAGCAATTCCCCACCCCATAATAATGTTATTGCTACTCTCTGAACTCTGTTCAACTTTCCCTTCAATTAACAAGGAGTCTATTCCTGTCATGGCATAAAAACTTGCTTCAACACCTTTAATGGTAGCAACTGTTTGTTTATCCTCATATTTAATAAGGGCAACCTCTTCTAAAGCCGAATTGTAAAACTCAACTTCTGACAACGCTAAAATTTTATCTTTAGGAAATTCCTTAGCATCAAAGGTCTTTCCTTCAATTACAGTGATTTTGATATCAGGATCAAAAGAAGCATAAAGATCTTCAACCAAAGTTTCTAATCCGTTAAATGCAGAAAGGATAATTATTAAAGCCATGGTGCCAACGGCAATTCCACTTACTGAAATCCATGAAATAATATTAATAACGTTATGAGATTTTTTAGAAATCAAATACCGTTTTGCTATGTAAAAAGGGAGGTTCAACTATCCTTTAATAACTGATCTATTTCCTCTGCATAATCCAACGAATCATCAATATAGAAAGCTACTTCAGGTGTAATTCTTAATTGCTTTCCTATTCTTCTTCCTAATTCTCCTCTTACCATTTTAGCATGAGCAGAAATTAAATCAACAGCTTCTTTTGGTTCCATTTTCCCAAAAACACTTAGGTAAATTTTAGCAAAACTAAAATCTGGAGAAACACGAACAACAGTTACTGTAACCATTGTGTTTGGAAACCAATTGGCAGAATTTAATTGGAAAATGATACTAATCTCTTTTTGCAATAATCTTGCAACCTTATTTTGTCTTATCGAACTCATAAATACAAAGGTATCAAATATGTTTTTAACAGTTCCGTTGTTGAAAAGTTAATTAAAAACCATCACATTATTTTTCTACATTTACTCTCGGTTTGAAAACAATACTATCCATATTTTTTACAATCGGAGCAATAACTTGCTTTGCTCAATTTAATTTAAATTTTGAGAAATGGGTAATCAATTACAATGGTATTGATGAAGTAAAAAACTGGATGAACACTTCTGATGCAAGCGAATATGATGCTCCGGCAACCATGTTTAAAGAGACAAAAAGTCCTGCTACTGGCTTAGCAAGTATTAAACTAACAACAGCATATTGGGAAACAGGTTCTTCTTCTGGTTTAGATACATTAGTTGGATCATTAATTCAACAATCTATATATACTAAAAGACCTAAAAGTTTTGAGTTTTCATACAAATCCAATCCAAAATTAGGGGATGAGGTTTTAGTTGGAATACAACTAACCAAAACCATTAATGATTCTATAATAGTTTTGGGAGAAGGTTTTTTTACTACCAACCAAATTCAAAAAAACTGGACTAAGAAAAAAATAGACATTAACTATTATTCTGGGTATACTCCAGATAATATTAACATTATAGCTTTATCTAGTGCTAATGCAGCCATAAATGATGGAACAAATGGATATGCAAAAATTGGTTCAACATTGTATTTGGATAATTTAAAATTGAATGTTGAAAAAGACATAACACCAAAATCAGCATACTACATTCATGTTTTTCCTAACCCAGCAAAATCATTTATTAACGTAAAAACAAATTCTCCAGACAACCAACAAATAGAAATTTATAACTTATCAGGAAAGCTAGTATTGAATTCTTCATTCAATCATCAATCAAAAATCGACATCTCTACTCTTTCTTCAGGGACTTATGTTTATAAAGTTTTTAGTGCCCTTTCTGGTGAAATAACTGCTACAAATAAATTTAACGTAATTCGTTAGTTCTGTTTGCTTTTTCTAAGTGATTGCTTTTTAAGTAAATAGACTGTATATTCGTATCTCAAAATTTTAAATTATACGATATGAAAAAAACTTTACTTTCTTTAATAATGCTTACAAGCATTGGTATTTATAGCTCTCAAGCTCAAATCACTGTTAATTCAGGTGACGTAGTTAATGCAGGAGATGTTGTTGAGCAAGCAAGCGATACTCTTCCCGGTGCAATAACAATTGGTGGTAGTGGAGCAAGCCAAACATGGAATTTCTCTGCCCTAAACGAAGATGTCTTAGACACTTTATTCTTCAAAGTCCCAGGGCCTCTTCCTGGCAGTTCTAATTTTCCATTATCAAACATAGGAATGGTTGATACTGAAGAAGATAGTACATGGTTGTTTTTAACTAAAAATGGAGCTGGACTATTTGTTGATGGCATGTATCAAATTCAACAGGGACAAACTACTGTTTTTCCTTTAGTTTCGACTATCATCACTTTTCCTTCTACAATGGGAACAAATTATAACGGAACGTGGAGCGGAACTCTTTTAGGTTTTGACCTTTCTACACTTCCTTTAGGGTTAGACTCTCTTAAAATTACTCGCGGAACATCTGCATCAAGTAATATTGATGCTTGGGGAAATGTTACTACTCCTTTTGGGACATTTGCCTCTCTGAGACAACTGGTATTCCAAGAAGATGTTGATACTACATGGGAAAAAAGTTCTGCTACAGGGTTATGGACTCTTATTAGTCCTTCAACTATTAGCCTATTAGCTGGTTTTGGTTTTAACGTAACAGATATCAGTTATGACACTACAAGAACTGCTAGATGGTGGACAGATGATCCAATAGCTAGATTCCCGCTTGTAGAAATGGATTACGAAGCTAATGGTACAGTTAATAGCATTGATTGGCAAAAATCATCTCCTACAGTTGGTGTAGTTGAGCAAGCTAAAGCTGTTAATGGAGTCGCATTATATCCCAATCCAGCAAAAAATCAAATTACTATTGAAACTAGTTTAACGAATAACAATAGCATCAAAATATTAGATGTTACTGGTAAATTAATTGCTGACAATAGCTTTAAAACAAATAGAATAACATTATCTGTTTCAGATTTTGATAATGGAATATATTTCTACACCATTTATGATGTTGAGGGGAATGTGCTTTATTCAAATAAATTTGTTGTAGCTAAATAAAAGTTGCAAATTGTTTAATAAAAAAAGCCCAGTGAAATTTCACTGGGCTTTTTTTATTAATACAATAATTTGTGAGGATAAATATCTAGATGTGTATTTTTAATAAGGTAGATGCCTTTACTTATGTAAAAAAAGATGAAGATGATTTATTGCCAAAAACACGCGAGAACTATTCGTTAGAAGAT
>JAESUI010000268.1 GCA_016763135.1 Flavobacteriales bacterium | reverse complement strand
GAAAAAGCTAAAAGATGATGCTAAGATGATAGAGGATTCTCTTTTTGCGTTGAGCAAAAGAGTTGTTGAGTTAGAATCAACTATTAATAGAGAGATAAGTGCCATTAATAACAACATGGAGAAGACGATTAATTTTATGGAAGATCGACAAATTCCTATGGCTGCTGCTAGGCAACAATATGTGATGACTTCTATTAATAACCTAGCGTTATTATTTGATGAGGTTTTACAACAAATGCAAAAACAAGCTCAGCAAAAACCAGGGGAAGGAAGTTGTGATAAACCTGGAGGTAATGGTAAACCAAAAGCAGGTATGGGATCCATTAAAAAAATGCAAAAGCAACTTCAGAAACAATTGGAGGCAATGAAAAAAGCAATGGAGAAAGGAAATAAACCTGGAGGAAAAAAACCAGGAGATAAGGAAGGGGAAGGAATGGGAATGCCAGGCGGAAAAGGAATGAGTGAGTCTTTAGCTAAAATGGCTGCTCAACAAGCTAAAATTAGACAAGCACTTAACAAATTGTCGGGAGGCTCTCCAGGGTTAAATGGGATTTCAAAAATGATGGAACAAACAGAGACAGATATTGTGAATAAACGTATTACTCAGCGTACAATTAATAGGCAAAAAGAAATTTTAACAAGATTGTTAGAATCCGAAAAGGCTGACAGAGAAAGAGAGTGGGATGAAAAAAGAGAGTCTAAGGAAGGAAAAAATCAAGTAAAAGGTAACCCTGAACTCTTTTTTGAGTATAACCAACAAAAGGAACAAGAAGTGGACTTAATAAAAACAACTCCACCGAACCTAAACACGTTTTATAAGAAAAAAGTAACACAATATTTTCAAAAAATTAACCAATGATTCAAGGCGGAATTATCCAGCATATTGAGTTGTCTTCTAAACTCGAAAGTCTTTCACAAATAGAAAACTTTATAGATGATGTTTGCGAACAATACAAGTTTGGAGAAGATCATTATGGAAACATTTTAATTGCACTCACCGAAGCGGTGAACAATGCGATTACCCACGGAAACAAATTAGACCCCAATAAAAAGGTGAATTTAAATATGGAAACGACAACCAGTGATGTTGAGTTTACCATTAAAGATGAAGGTTCTGGGTTTGATTATGACAACATTCCCGACCCAACATTACCTGAAAATTTGGAAAAACTAAGCGGTAGAGGAATCTTTTTAATGAAGAGCCTTGTCGATGATGTTATCTTTGAAGAAAATGGCGCAATAATTAGGTTAAGATTCTCTATATCAGCTAATTAATGACTTTTCAAAATATTATTTCTTTTCTTTCTGAAGATATTTCTTTTGATTTAGAGTGTCAAAACGACATCCAAAACTGGATTCAAAACACTATTTCTAATGAAGGAAAAATAATGGGTGAAATCACCTATATTTTTTGTTCTGATGAATACCTCCATAAAATGAATTTGGAGCATTTAAAACATGATACATTTACAGATATTATTACCTTTAATTATTGTGTAGATGACATTATAAATTCTGATATTTTTATAAGCGTTGATCGTGTAAAAGAAAATTCGGAAGCCTATAAAACAACTTTCCAAAACGAGCTTAGTCGAGTAATCATTCATGGAATTCTACACCTTATTGGTTATGATGACAAGAATGATTCTGATAAAGAAGTTATGCGCACAAAGGAAGATTTTTATTTATCTTTGCTGTCGATTTAAATTTGTTCCACGTGAAACAATTTGCTTTTTATGAATAATAATTATGATATAATAGTTGTTGGTGGTGGTCACGCTGGATGTGAGGCTGCTGCTGCTGCTGCTAATTTAGGGTCCAAAACTTTGTTGGTAACAATGAATATGGATACGATTGCACAAATGTCGTGCAACCCAGCTATGGGCGGTGTTGCTAAGGGGCAAATTGTAAGAGAGATTGATGCTTTAGGAGGATATTCAGGAATTGTAAGTGATAAGAGCGCTATTCAATTTAAAATGTTAAATCGTTCTAAAGGACCCGCAATGTGGAGCCCAAGGACACAAAACGACAGAATGTTGTTCTCAAAAGAATGGCGTTTGATGTTAGAGGGAACCAAAAATTTAGATTTTTGGCAGGATATGGTTGTCGAGCTGTTAGTTGAGAATGGAGAATGTGTAGGTGTAAAAACACAGATTGGAGTTGAGTTTAAATCAAAATCTGTTATCCTTACAAATGGAACTTTTTTAAATGGTTTAATCCATATTGGAGAAAAACAATTTGGAGGAGGAAGAGCGGGGGCAAGACCATCTGTTGGAATAACAGAACAACTTGTTTCTTTAGGGTTTGAGTCTGGAAGAATGAAAACGGGAACGCCTCCAAGAGTTGATGGAAGGTCAATAGATTACACGAAACTAGAAGAACAACCGGGAGACGAAAACCCGGGAACATTTTCTTATAAAGCAGAATATAAACTAACAAACCAGCGAAGTTGTTATATTGGTTATACCAATCAAAATGTGCACGATATTTTGCAAACAGGGTTTGAAAAATCTCCTATGTTTGCTGGAAGAATTCAAGGGCTTGGACCAAGATATTGCCCTTCAATAGAAGATAAAATTGTTCGTTTTTCTGAACGAGAAAGACATCAATTATTTGTTGAACCAGAAGGGTGGGATACGGTTGAAGTTTACCTAAACGGATTCTCTACATCCCTACCAGAAGATGTTCAACAAAAAGCAATGCAATTAATTCCTGGGTTTGAAAACGCTAAAATGTTTAGACCTGGTTATGCAATTGAATATGACTTTTTTCAGCCAACACAACTAAACAATACCCTAGAAACAAAAGAAGTTCCTAACTTATATTTTGCTGGTCAAATAAATGGAACAACTGGTTATGAAGAAGCTGCTGGGCAAGGTTTAATGGCTGGAATAAATGCTCATCTAAAAAATAACGAGAAAGACTCTTTTGTTCTTAAAAGAGACGAAGCTTATATAGGTGTTTTAATAGATGATTTAATTACTAAAGGAACTTCTGAGCCTTATAGAATGTTTACTTCTCGTGCCGAATATAGAATATTATTGAGACAGGATAATGCCGATATTCGATTAACTAAGTTGTCAAATGACCTCGGGTTAGCTGATGATAGCCGTTTAAAAGCTGTAGAAGAAAAAAACAAAAAACATTCAAGAAATCCTTAAGAGTTTTGCTAAAACAAGTCTAGTTCCAGAAGAGGTAAATGGCTATTTGGAGATCCAAAATTCATCTCCTCTAAAACAAAAAGTTAAAGCATCTTCTGTTATTACTCGTCCAAATATTACTGTTCTAGGGTTGAAAGAAAACAACAATATACTAGCTGAATCTTTAGTTCAATACAACGAAATAGAAATTGAGAATGCTGAAATCTTGATGAAGTACGAGGGTTATATTAAACGAGAAAAAGAAGTCGCTGATAAATTAATGCGGCTCGAGGATATTAAAATATATAAAGACATTGATTATTCAAAATTAAGTTCTTTATCTGCTGAAGCTGTCGACAAACTCTCTAAAGTTAAACCTTCAACAATTGGGCAGGCTTCTCGAATTAGTGGAATTTCTCCGTCTGATGTTTCTGTCTTGATGGTTTTTCACGGAAGATGATAAATTGTTCCACGTGAAACATTTATAGTATTTCTTCTGCGCTGTCGAAAGGCAATTTGTATAAACAGGATGGAACGAGGTTAAAACCAATCAAACAAGCTCTTTTAAAGCTATTTAATCAAGCCTAAGCTCTCTGTGGGATAAGTATGCCAAAACGGAGAGAAAGTTAATTTAACGAGACAATCTTAATTAACTAATAATCAGGATGTTATGTTGTTTTTGGTGTAAAAGTATAAAAAAATAGTGTTTTTCCAGTTTTGTTATTCTCTTGGCTTATTTTTATCGTAATGAAAAAACAGCATGCATTCTTATTTTTTCTTTTTTTAGCAATTCTTCCATATTGCTATTTAAGTTTTTTTGCTAACCCTAGTTCAGATGATTTTGGGTTTGCTGTACAATCTCAGAATAATGATTTACTTGAATTAATTAAATTGACTTATTTATATTGGAACGGAAGATACATTTCGAATGTATTTATTTATTTAAATCCAATTACCTATGGAAGTTTT
>JAESUI010000267.1 GCA_016763135.1 Flavobacteriales bacterium | reverse complement strand
TTTTTTGTTTAACTAATTTTTAAAATTATAAAATTATGAGTGGAGGAGATTTACCACCAAGGCAGAAGATGATAGGTATGATGTACCTTGTATTAACTGCATTACTTGCATTAAATATATCTAAATCTATATTAGATGCATTCGTAAACATTAACAGCGGTATTCAAACAACTGCGATTAGCTTTGATGCTAACAATCAATTTATTTATAACGCTTTTGATAAAGCTGCTGCAACTGGAGGAGCAAATGGGAAGAAGTGGGCTGCTAAGGCAGAAAAAGTAAAGAAATTGGCTAATCATATGTATGATCACATAGAAAATTTAAAAAAGAAAATGTATGCTGTAACAGATGGTATCGAACAATCTGTGGCAGATACGATCAAATTATCGATGATAGATGGAAAGGACAACTATGATGCTCCAACCCACCTTATGGGATTGGCTGACCCTGGAAATCCAATTAAATTACCAGGTGAAGAACAGTATAGTGGAATTGTATTAAAAGAAGAGCTAAATAAATATCGAAAAGGCATACTAAATATTTTTGATGATAAAAATGTGAAAGATGAAGTTGGGGAAAAAATTGCTTATTTAGCAACTCCTAAGATAAAAACAGATGATGGTGAAGATGAATGGGAAGTAGGCTTATTTTATCATGTTCCTTTAGCTGCAGCTGTTTGTGCACTTTCAAAAATTCAATCTGATATTAGAACATCAGAAGCCGAAGTAATTGCTAGGCTATACGAAAGAATTGATGCTGGAGGTGTTTCTTTTAATAAAATACAAGGTATGGCAGTATTACCAAAAGGCTATATTTTAGATGGGGATACTTTTAGAGCTGATATTTTTACTGCAGCTTATGATGATAGAGTTGATCCTGAAATTTATGTTTACTCTACTGAGGCAGGAGGTGTTGATAGCGCTGCTTGGCTAAAAGGAGAAACTGACATTGCTAAACTAATGAAAGGTACAAAAGGAAACGCTTGGGGAGAAGGAGACTGGTATGAAATGAGTAAAGATGAGATAAAGGCTGGTAAAGGTAGTTTAATGGTTAAAGAAGGAGTTGGTGTACATAACTGGGGAGGTCTTATAAAATTGAAAACTAAAAAAGGACCAAAGGTTTATCCTTTCTCAAGTTCTTTTGAAGTTGGAAAACCATCAACCACAGTTGCAGCAACTGCTATGAATGTTTTCTATATGGGAATTGATAATCCAGTTTCTGTATCTGCTCCAATGCCAAACTTTAAAGCATCTGCTCCTGGATTAAGAGCTAAAGGTGGTTCTGGTGAGTACATCATGAGACCTTCAAAAACTGGAAAAGTAACAGTAAATGTAACAGGTACTGATGAAAATGGAAAAACAGTATCATTAGGAAAACAAGAATTTAGAGTAAAACGTATTCCTACTCCAGTAGCTTATATTGGTGGTAAAACAGGAACTATTATTCTTTCAAAATCACAACTAGGTAATGGTGTAATTAATGCTAAGCTAGAAGGATTTGTTTTTGACCTTAGAGTAAAAGTAAAATCATTTACATTAGGTACTACTCAATCTGGTGATTATAAAAGTGTAAAAGTTACTGGGAACAAAATGAGTTCTAAGTGTAAAAGCATGATTAAAAGAGGTTCTAGAGGGCAGCGTTTTTACTTAGAAAAAATGTCCGTAAAAATGCCTGATGGAAGAACTGTTGAATTAGGAAATGTTACTATTAAATTGAGATAATATTTTAAATTTAATTAAAAGAAGGGGGAAGTTATGAAATTACGTAGTTTAATTATTTTGGCAATTGTTTTACTAAGTTCAACTTATGTTGAAGCTCAGTATAAAGTATTGGATAAACCTTGGGTAAAGGAAAATACACCTACAAGAAGGGTTGTTCCTTACACTCATGTTCGCGAAGCTGATGTTATGTGGCATAGGAGAGTTTGGAGAATAATAGATTTACGTGAAAAAATTAACCATCCTCTTTATTATCCTATTCAACCAATAGAAGATAGAAAAAGTTTATATGATGTTATCAAATTTGCTTTGGAGGAAGGAACTCTTACAGCTTATGATGATGTGAATGATGAATTTACTGTTCCATTAACTAAAGCAGAAGTAGAAGAGAAAATGGGTAGATCTGTTGTTCAAGAACAATACGATGAGTATGGTGAGATTATGGATGGTTTTGCAGATACAGTTATTGAACCGTACACTTCACAGGATATTGTTTCTTATCGTTTAAAAGAAGATTGGTTCTTTGATAATGAACGTTCAATTATGGATGTTAGAATAATGGGGATTTGTCCTGTTAGAGCAGAAATAGATCTTGAAACTGAAGCTTTTAAAGGTTATGTTGAAATGTTTTGGATCTACTTCCCTGAAGCAAGATATGTATTTGCTAACTGGGATGTATTTAACAGACAAAATGATGCCGAAAGAAGGACTTACGAAGATATCTTTTGGAAGAGAATGTTTAACAGCTATGCATATAAAAGATCTAATGTTTACGACAGGAACAATAAAGATTTCCTTAAAAACATCGAGCTATTATTAGAAGCTGATAGAATTAAAGAAGATATCTTTATAATGGAACACGATTTGTGGCATTTTTAGGATTATAAAACTCACAAAAAAGCTCAATGAAATTCATTGAGCTTTTTTTATGTCTTATCTTTTTTAAGTTTTAATCTTCAGAGAAGTTAATTAACATTTTTCGGTATGCATTAAACAACTTAGATTTGGATACAAAACCAACATATTTATCATTCTCTAATACAGGTAGATTCCATGCGTTAGATTGTGAAAATTTTTCCATTACAACCTCCATATTAGCATCTAAACTTATATAATCTCTAGGCTGAATCATTAGAGATTCAATCTTTACATCATACATTTCTGGTTTAAACATTATCTCCCTAATATGGTCTAAAGTAATTATTCCACGTAATAAACCTTCTTCATCAACAACAGGAAACAAATTTCTCTTGGATAAAGAAACTACTTTAACTAAGTCTCCTAAAGTAGAGTCTGGATCAATAATATTAAAGTCTTTTTCTACTTCCGTTTCAAGATTCATTAACGTTAATACAGCCTTGTCTTTATGCCTCGTTAACAGCTCTCCTCTCTTTGCTAATTGCATATTGTAGATAGAATGAGGTACAAAGTATTTAGAGGTCAAATAAGCAATCGTAGCAGTAATCATTAATGGAATTATTAGTTCATAACCACTCGTTATTTCTGCAATTAAGAATAACGATGTCAATGGAGCGTGCAACACTCCCGCTATTAAACCTGCCATTCCTACCAATGTAAAATTACTTTCCGACAAATCTGTTAATCCTAAATGATTTAATGTTTTTGCAAAAACAAACCCACCAGACGCTCCAACAAATAATGAAGGTGCAAATACACCTCCTACTCCTCCAGCTCCAAAAGTAAGTGCAGATGCAATAACTTTAAATAATAAGAGCGCAAATAACAATCCTAACATTATTAGGGTATTATCCTGAAAATCATACAAAAGGCTGTTGTTAACAATACTTGTATAATTACCCGAAAACAACATTTTAATGGTTACAAACCCTTCACCATAAAGAGGAGGGACAAAAAAGATAAGTACTCCTAATAAAGAACCTCCAATCAATAATCTAAGAAAAGGCTTTTTTAATTTATCAAAAAGGTCTTCGATAAACCAAAACATTTTATTAAAGTACACTGAAATCAACCCAGTAAAAACACCTAACAGCATATAAAAGGGAACATCAGATGTTAGAAACGCATCCTGTATTTGAATATCAAACAACACATTATCTCCAAGCATCATCCTCGAAGTTAAAGCAGCGGAAACTGATGCTACTAAAAATGGGATCATTGAAGTTAGTGTTAAATCAAACATAAACACCTCTAATGCAAATACCAATGCGGCAATTGGTGCATTAAATATTCCTGACATTGCACCTACCGCACCACAACCAATTAGCAAGGTCGTTGTCTTATAATCCAACTTAAACAACCTCCCTAAATTAGAACCAAGAGCTCCTCCTGTTGAGACTGTTGGGCCTTCTAATCCTACTGAACCTCCAAAACCAACAGTTAAGGCACTTGTAATTACTGAAGCATAAATTCCGAATGATTTGATAATACTATTTTTCTTAGAAATAGCATATAAGACACCTGGGATTCCGTGTCCAACAGGTCTTCTGATAACATATTTTATTAATACAACTGTTAAGAATAAACCAACTAAAGGAAAAATAAAATAAAGGTAATTATGAATATTTTCGGTAAACCCTGTAGATATAAAATGTTGAATAAAATGAACTGAATTTTTGATGATTACGGCTGCAAGACCTGACAATAAGCCAACTATTAAACTTAAAAAAAGAACAAAATGTTTATGCTGAATGTGTTTTACTCTCCACAAATAAAACTTACTCATTACTTTATTAACGTTCATTTTTTATTTTTGAATAAGATGAACATCTCTTTGAGGAAATGGGATTTGAATATTGTTTTCTCTAAACAGTTTATCTATAGCAAACCTTAAATCACTTTTAATAATTTCTGTTTTCCAAGTATCATCTATCCAATAATGAACCTCAAAATCTAATGCTGAATCTCCAAAACCTTTAAAGAACACCATTGGAGTTGGTCTTTTAGATACTAGTTCATTTTCTGCTACACTTTGAAG
This sequence comes from Flavobacteriales bacterium, assembly GCA_016763135.1. Lineage (GTDB taxonomy): Bacteria > Bacteroidota > Bacteroidia > Flavobacteriales_E > Vicingaceae. The sequence goes on along the minus strand of JAESUI010000267.1, from coordinate 3,289 downwards.
TAATAATGCTTTCACCTTTTTTACATCAGAACCATAAGCAACTCCAACCATAACATTAAAACGAGTTATTTTAGTATTTGTACTCCAATTAATTACTTTTTCATTCACAATTCGATTATTGGGAACAACTATATATATCCCATCTCTCGTTCTCACCAAAGAAGTCCGTAATTTAATTTCTTTTACCGTTCCAACTATACCATCAACCTCAAGTATATCTCCCACAGAAACATTTCCTTCAAATAAAATAATAATTCCTGAAATCAAATCTTTAAATACATCTTGTAGCGCAAAACCAATACCTAAACCAAGGGTTGCAAATACTCCTATTATAAAATTTATATCAATACCAAGGCTGTTTATTGCTATAGTAAATCCGAGTATGTAAATAATGTATTTAAAAATTTGTGTTAATGACTTGCTTCTCCCTTCTACAAAATCATTTACACCATCTCTTTCTAATCGTTTTTTTATTAATAAATCAACGCTATGATTAATTCCCTTAACCGCAAAAAAGATAAATACAACAAGGAAAAGATTATAAACAGATAAAGAAAAGCTTGCTATCTTAAATAATTCAAATTCTAATATTTGTTCTACATATTTCATTTCTTAATCTTCCGAATATAATCCTTTAGCTTGTTTGGCAGAAACGGTAATTCCTTTAATAAATGAAGAACTAAACCCATTGTGCTCCATTTCATTTAATCCAGCAATAGTGCATCCTTTTGGCGAAGTTACTTTATCTATTTCATCTTCTGGATGGGATTGATTAGCAATTAATAAACTCGCGGCTCCTTTTGCCGTTTGCGCTGCCATTTTTAAGGCATCACTTGCATGAAAATCAATTTCATTACCTCCTTGTGAAGCTGCTCTTATTGCTCTTAAAAAGAAAGCAATACCACACGCACACAATGCTGTTGCAGAAGTCATTTGTTCTTCATTAATAACTACAGTTTCTCCAACCAATTCAAATAACTCTTTTACTTCTGCTACTCTATCCTCCCATTGAGCAGTTGCAGCAAGACAAGTCATTGATTCTCTAATAGCAATAGCAGTATTTGGCATTGCTCGTACAATTGGGATATCTTGTCCTAATATCTTTTGAATATCATTTACCTTAACTCCAGACACCAAAGAAATAACCAATTGATTGTTATTTATTTTCCCTTTAAGCCCTTCTAAAACAACATCTATTTTTTGGGGCAACACAGCCAAAATAATAATATTAGCACTTGCCACGGCCTCTTCATTATTAGAAGTAATAGCGTAGCCCTGACCTTTATATGAAGCCAATCTTGTGATGTTTCTTCTTGTTAAAATAAAATTAGACGGTTGAAATTCTCCACTATCTACTAATCCTTTAACTAAAGAAGTTCCTAAGTTTCCTGCTCCAATTATTGTAATTTTTGTTTCCACTGTTTCAACTATTAAAGTGCAAAGTTACTAAGTTAACCCATTGCTTGCTCAATATCTCCAATAATATCATCAATGTGTTCTAAGCCAACAGAAATACGAATTAACCCAGGCAATATCCCTGTTTCTAATCTTTCTTCTTCTGAGAGTTTAGAATGAGTTGTTGATGCAGGGTGAGTAGCGATTGTTCTTGAATCTCCTAGGTTAGCAGTCATAGAAATGAGTTGTAACTTATCTAAAAAATCACGTCCTTTTTCTACACCTCCTTTAATAACAAAAGTGACTATTCCGCCTCCAGCTTTCATTTGCTTTATGGCAATTTCATATTGTGGATGGGATGGTAAAAACGGATATTTTACCAATTCTACTTCTGATTGTTGTTCTAACCATTCTGCTAATTTTAATGCGCTTTCCGAATGCCTATCCATTCTTATTGCTAAGGTCTCTAAACTTTTAGAAATTATCCAAGCGTTAAACGGAGATAAAGCTGGGCCAGAATGACGAGCAAAGAGTTTTACTTCATCAATCAATTCTTGTTTCCCAACGATAACCCCTCCTAAAACACGCCCTTGCCCATCTAAGTATTTAGTAGCTGAATGGATAACTAAATCAGCTCCATATTTTATAGGTTGTTGAATATATGGAGTCGCGAAACAATTATCCACTACTAACAATACATCGTGTTTTTTAGCCAATCCTCCCAACCATTCTAAATCAATAATATCTACAGCAGGGTTGGTTGGTGTTTCTATAAAAATGATCTTAGTATTTGGTGTAATGGCTTCTTCCCATTTTTCAGTTTCATTTAAATCAACATAAGAATGTGTTATTCCCCATTTTGGTAATAGCTTCGTTAATATAGAATGTGTTGATCCAAAAACTGAACGACACGCTAAGATGTGGTCACCACTACTTAATAATGCAGCGAACGTTGTAAAAATAGCAGCCATTCCTGTAGCAGTTACCCATCCAGCCTCCGCTCCTTCTAACAAACACATTTTATCTATTAATTCTGTAGTGTTTGGATTAGAAAATCTACTATAAATATTCCCCTCAACTTCATCAGAAAACATTGCTCGCATTTGTTCCGCATCATCAAAAACATAACTTGAAGTTAAATGCAAAGCGGTTGAATGCTCATTGTTTTTGGAACGTTCTGATTGAGTTCGTATCGCTAATGTTTCGAAATTTTCCATTGTTATAAAATTGTAAATGTATTTGTGATTTCGATATCTGTATTGAGGCTTAAGGCAACTGAGCAGTATTTTGATAATGTTAAATCGATGGCTCTCTCTACCTTAGTATGGTTAATTTCTCCCCATAAGGTAAAATGTAAATGTATGGATTTAAACGTTTTTGCAACATTGTCATTTCTTTCTGCCGTTACATCCACTTGATAATCTATTAACTCTTGTTTTTGTTTTTTTAGAATTAATCCTAAATCAATGCTTGTGCAACCAGCTACTCCCATTAATAACAATTCCATTGGTCTAACGCCTTTATCCTCTCCTCCAATTGCCGGGTTCGCGTCAATATTTATTTTTATCTTATTGTCGTTAACTGCTTCATAATGAAATGCTTTGTTAACTCTTTTTAATTTTACTTGCATAATTTATTTTAATTATTTTAACACACCCTTCGAGACTCAAGCTTTCGCTTGACGTGCTCAGGGTGACAAAGTTATAAGTGTAATCCACATTCTGTTTTAGGGTTATTGTTCCATCTCCCCTCTCTTCCTTTACCAGGAACAGTACAATGTTTACATCCAATTGAAAAATAACCCTTTGCTACCAGTGGATGAAAAGGTAATTTATTTTCTGTAATGTATTGCTCCCTTTCTTCTTTAGTTCATCCAATAAGGGGTAAAATTTTA
>JAESUI010000266.1 GCA_016763135.1 Flavobacteriales bacterium | reverse complement strand
TTCAAAGCTTTTTAGCACTAATAAGAACTAAATATAATTAATTAATGTGGAAAAAAAATTAAATTTCATTGAGAGGACAATAATAAATGAACTTACATTTATTATAAATAATTTCATCTAATTCCAATAAAGAAGCTAGTGCTAATTGAGAATAGTTCTGAGATGCATTTCTAAAAGCTCCAACTTCAGTTTGCCATAAAGTTGTTATTAAGCTCATATTTCCTTCTGTTGGATTAATTTGATTGATAGCATTTTTAACATTCCCTGCTCCCGCATGATAAGTGTGTAATACCAATAGTTTATACCACAAATCTTTAGAATTATAAACTATTCCCTTTCCATCTAAAATTTTATTTGTTTCTGGAATACAAATTGTTCGAATTAACTTTGCTGATGCCCAAGCAGATCTATCAAAATCTTTACGCTCATCTACATACTTGTTTACTTTTAAACCTAAATTAATCGCTACTTTCCTCATTATTTGAAAAGAACCATAAGCTCCAACTGGAGATTTCTGTGTTTTATTTGGACTTTCTATTAATAATATCACTTGTGCATAAAAAGGATCAACTTTATTTTGATTGAAAATTTCAATTCCTCTACCTATGCTTGGTATTACTTTTTCAAAATCATAAAATTCTTTCTTACCAGAAGTCATATAAACATGTTCATCATCTGGTAATCCATAGTGCTTTTTCACACTATCTCTTATTGCATCCTTACCTTCATTAGTTAACTTATTCCAATCCTTTACTGCAACTCTCCTTATTATTTGACGTGTACTGCCTATATTAATTAACGCAGAATCATTTCCCATTGTCATTAATGTTCTCCAAAAATTGGGCTGAACCAATGTATCCCATCCTTCTTTATATAGTTGTTGGGTCTCTATAAATTTATAATTTATAGAATCATGTAATCCCGCAACCTCGACCACACGGTAATTTTCTAACGAACCCTGAGCAACAATTACAGAAGTAATCATCAAAGAAAAAACTAATGTTATATATTTTATTTGTTTAAGCATACATCAAAGAAAACGACTATTTAGCATATTTGTTACACTATTGCTTCTATTTATTAACAGACATTATTTAATATGAACTTCTTTGGTGATAATTTTAACAGTGTCTGAAGTAGGCTTAATAATTCGTTTTTGTTTCCTAGTATAGACTTCAATAAACTCTGCTCCAAACATCAATATCATTGCCGAATAATATACCCAAATCAACAATAAAACCAATGAGCCAGCCGCCCCATAAGCGGTACCAAAACTACTGTTACCTAAATAAAACCCGATCAAATATTTTCCTATTATAAATAATATTGTAGCTAATAAAGCTCCTTTAAAAATATCTCTCCATCTTACATTGGCATCCGGCAATACTTTATATACCGTCACAAAAACAGAAAAAACAATTAATGAAAAACTAATCTGTTCGAAAATATAAATAAATGAAGTACTTTCTTTACCAAAAAAACCAATTAATACTTCATTAAAAATTACCACAATCATATCTGCAGACAATGAAACCAACATTAAAAACCCTATCGTTCCTATCATTGCAATAGAAACTAACCTATTAAAAATAAATTTTAATGCAATTCTTTTTGGTTTAGGACGTAAGCCCCAAATAACATTGATACCATCTTGGATAGATGCAAAAACGGAAGTTGACCCGTACAGCAGTGTTGATACAGCAATAATTAATGCCACATAACTAAACTCTGCATTCTCCAAATTTTCAATTATAGCCCTAATTTGCATGGCACTTGATTCTCCTACTAGAGTGTTTATCTGATTATACAACTCCCCTTTAACTATTTTCTCTCCAAATACTGGTCCTGCAATTAAGATAACTCCTATTAAAATCCCTGGTAAAGAAAAAATAGTAAAAAAAGCTATAGAACCACTATAATTTAATGAATTATCAACCACAAATTTTGTGATTAATTCCAATATAAAATTGAACAATTGCTTAACCTTATCTATCATCTAACAAAGTTAAACCCATGCAAAATAAGAAAATAGAACATCCATCAGTTTTGATGAAAAATCAATCTTTTTTCACTAGCATAAACATCTCTTTTTCTAGGGCAGAATACCCCTGATCGTAGCAGAAATAATAAATTTTTCCAACTTTGGTTGTATAAACTTCTGTTATGTAATTAAAGTCAAATCCATTCATATCTAACTTCTTTTTACTCACAGTACATTTACCATTTGGGTTTAATTCTTCTAAAATTCTCCAATTTTTCCGTAGTCGGTTATTGATGTTCCTAATCAAGTTTTTACTGTCTTTATTCACTTTATTGTTGTGAGCATTTCTACAATAATCCGAACAGAATTTCTTATCTACCCTTCCAACAAAAGGCTCTGAGCATTCTAAACATTTTTGTTTTTCCATAATTACAAATATACAAAAATTCATTTTATCCATTTACAAACGACTACAAATGATTACAAGCGACATTAAACGAAAGCAAACATTTAACAACCGAATAAGTTTTGGAAGTGGTCTTTACTTTGCCTCATCAAATCTGAACGAATCAGGTTTTAACAAATAAACTTTTATTAACCATTTAAAAATTACATTATGAACAGTTTAAAAAACAAAGTACAGTTAATCGGAAACTTAGGTATGAACCCAGAAATTAAAAACTTAGATTCTGGTAAAAAATTAGCAAAATTCTCTATTGCTACCAACGAATCATATAGAAACGCAAAAGGCGAAAAAGTAGAAGACACACAATGGCACAATTTAATTGCCTGGGGGAAAACCGCAGAGATTATTGAAAACTATGTAAAAAAAGGAAACGAAATTGCCATTGAGGGAAAATTAATTAACCGCAGCTATGATGATAAAGATGGCAACAAGCGATACGTTACTGAAGTTTTAGTAAATGAAATCTTAATGTTGGGTGGAAAGAAATAAGCTCTCCAACTATTCGAAAAGCCGTTAGCACCTGTTAACGGCTTTTTTGTTTTTAGTTATTTTATGTATTTCTCTTATTTCAAATTTGGTCACATGGAGCTCAGATAAATAATTATTTCCTTGAATGAGAAATTTATCTTGCTCGTTTCAAAACCAACTATAAAAAAGTAACTTCGCAGTATTATGAGTTTAGAGCAAGAAATAAGCAAGAGAAGAACGTTTGGAATTATTAGTCACCCAGATGCTGGTAAAACTACTTTAACAGAAAAACTATTATTATTCGGTGGTGCTATCCAAACTGCTGGAGCTGTAAAATCAAATAAGATTAAGAAAACTGCTACTTCCGATTTTATGGAAATAGAAAAACAAAGAGGTATTTCTGTTGCTACCTCTGTAATGGCTTTTAACTATAAAGATGTTAAAATCAACATCTTA
>JAESUI010000265.1 GCA_016763135.1 Flavobacteriales bacterium | reverse complement strand
CAGGTAAACATCTCCTTTTTTGTTTTTCCAATAATGGGTAAAGTATTTTGGGTTAAAGCCAACCTTGAGTAAAGCTACTTTTCTTATTACAGCCTTTCCGGCTCTGTTATAATGATGAAGTAGTCTTCTGTTCAATTTTAACTGTCTATCGATAGACACATAGAGCCCTTTTTCTTTTTCGATATTTTTTTTATAATGATAATTGGATTTACAATAAGGGGTACAAAATATTTTATCAATTCTACCTTCAGTTTTTTCTCCACACTCAACACATTGTCTCATTTATCTGTAGATTTTATTATACGTATAATTAAACGTTTAACTCTACGGATAAATTTGTTTAAGGTTCTTTTCATCTCTAATTTTAGATACATGAACCATCAACTAAATAAAACCATCACATTAAAACACCTACTTATAAAGGAGGAGAAGCAAATTGGAATAAAATTTTATCCCAATAAAATAATTCAAACCATCATAAAAGGATTACCTGATATTGCTTGGAGTGATCATTTTGGAATGGCTTATTTAAAAAACAATCCTAAAAATTTAAACCTCATTTTTGAAGATTTTAATGGTATTGCTTGGATTAACTGCGCTCACTTTTTTCCGAATCGAAAAACCAAAACCAACAATAGCCCTGTTACTGTAAACAGCTTTAGACAAAGAAAATTACCTGTAAATTACAGAAAATGCCCTGAGGTATTTTTACAAAAATTAGAGTTGAAGCAGTATGCAATTAACACCGCAAAAACCTACATCCACTTATTTGAGGTTTTTATAAATCATTACAAAAACAAAGAACTCAACTGCATTAACGAAAATGATATTAGAACTTACATGCAGTTACTCGTGCAGCAACAAAAATCGCACTCATACATTAACCAAATGATAAACAGCATTAAGTTTTATTATGAAGTGGTAATGGAAATGCCCAATCGATTTTATAGTATTGAACGCCCCATTAAAAGTGAGGCTTTACCTAAAGTAATTAGTTTAGAAGAAGTGCAAGCTATCATTAAGAACACCAATAATATTAAACATAAATGCATAGTTAGCCTGTTGTATTCGGCAGGTTTAAGAAGAGGTGAATTGCTAAAATTAAAATTAGAAGACATTGACAGTAAGAGAATGGTTATTACTGTAAAAAACGGCAAAGGAAACAAAGACCGCATAACCATTTTAAGCCCTTCAGTATTAAGTGACTTAAGAAAGTATTATAAAAAATGGCTACCAAAAAAATATTTATTTGAGAGCCCTAAAGGAGATAAATATAGTTCCGCAAGTATTATAAAAATTATTAAAAATGCGGCAAAAAAGGGTAGGGTTTACAAAAACATTACCCCTCACATGCTCAGGCACAGTTTTGCAACACATTTATTAGAAAACGGCACTGACTTACGTTACATTCAAGTTTTGTTAGGCCACAGTAGTACACGAACAACAGAAATTTATACTCGGGTAGCTATTAACAACATCAAATCGATACAAAGTCCTATTGAATTGTTAAATTTGGGCTAAACACATAATGCGAATAAGTGCACCAGTGCACTTATTCGGTTGTTAGCAATAATAATAACAATAAGACTGATATGGCAGTAGACATGATACGGATGAGGCTTAATATTCTCAAGATGAACAACCTTTCAGCAGAAATAACAATGAGGGACAAAAAAATGCCCCGTTTTAAGGCTAAAGTTGTTGATTTTTTTGTTGATGAACTGGAAACGATGGTGGTCCTCAAAGCATTAGAAGAAGATTCAACAAATTTTCCTTCTGAAGATGGAGAATTTACAACAATGGTAAAAAACATTAAAGAGGTTAATCGCGCAGATCCTGAACCATAGAACGTGTTCTAACCGAGTTTAGAAAGACCAGTCGATTAAAAAATAAAATATGCCGGAAGAAAAAACACGCATGCGTTTGAAGGTTCTGTCGCATTAATTATTTTTTGACTATTTTTCATCAAACCCTTTGAAAGGATAAAAACATAAAAAACCTATAACCAGCAAATTATGATTCTTCATTTTGAATTGAATGAGCTTGATCATGCGGCAGATTCTTTTACCAGAGCTTATATGCTGGAGGACGAAAATGTTTTTAAAGGTCAAGATTCGAAATACTTTGATTTTTTAAAAACTAGAATTGAAATTAAATAACTATTTCTAACACTATGTAAGATACACCACGTCAAAACAACTAAAATTAAAACGAACTAAATCCAATATAAATCAATTGTAGTATAGCTTTTGTTTGTTTTTGTTAAAATCATTCCAAAATAAACATTTGTTGCTTTCGCAATATTTTGTGTATTTTTGTTGTTATTCTGTTACGCAGAATTTCTAGCAACAAAAAATATATCTTATGAGTGTTAATTTACGGTTCAGAAAAGTCAAAAAAGGGTATTCTCTTTATCTTGACATCTACAAAGATTACAAACGTCAATATGAATACTTGGAGATGTTTGTATCTCAAGACTATTCAAAAGTACGAAGAATTAAAGATATTGACAAGGAGAAAATGGAACTGGCGGACAAGATTCGCTTAAAGCGTGAATTGGCTTTTAAATCGGATGAACACGGTTTTATCCCTAAACACGTTAAGAATACAGATTTTTATACTTTTTTTGAGCAAGTTTCTATCAATAAAAAGAAAGAGAACAACAGTAGTTATTCGTGTACGCTAATTAAGCTGAAAGATTTTTTTGGTGGCAGTAAATTGCCTGTAAAGAATTTAACGGAAAAGAATTTGCAAGGCTTTCTTGATTATCTTTCTAATCATCTTTCTGAAAATACGGCTTTTCATTATATGAGAATTGTTAATGCTGTTTTTAACTTAGCGATAAAGGAGCGTATTCTCACTACAAATCCTTTTTATTTTATGGATAAGGAGCTTTTTCCTAAAAGACAAAAGCCTGAACGAGTGTTTTTAACGATTGAGGAGTTGCGTGCTTTGAGTGGCACTCCTTTTAATGGTAACGAGCATATTAAATGGGTTTATTTATTTTGCTGTTATACGGGTTTACGTATTGGCGATGCCACTAAATTAAGGTGGAGTGATATTGATGAGAATAATTGGCGAATAGGTTATCGGCAAGAAAAGAGTAAAATGGATTTTCATTATTTGCCTTTACACGAAAGTGCTGTTGAGATTTTACAGAGTTTCCCAAGACACGATAAAAATCCGCTTGTTTTTTGGAACTTTCCTTCTTCTAAAAGTTACGGCAATATGTTAATTCGTATTTGGGCTGCCACAGCAGGTATTAAAAAACATTTAACGTGGCATACTGGACGACATACATACGCTTGTTTGCTATTGTCTAATGGTGTGGGGATTTATACGGTATCAAAATTATTGGGTCATTCCAGCGTTAGTATTACAGAAGTTTACGGACATTTGTTGGATGAGAAAAAAGACGAGGCGGTTAATATGATGCCTAAATTATAAGAATGAATAAAGAAAGTAGTTTTATAGACATCAACGAAAAATTTGAACTGGTATCTAAGCGGTTTTATGATAAGTTGCTTCGAGGTTATTATCAATTTATTGAAAAAAGCAGGGATAAAGATTTTGCTAAAGATTATTATTCTTCATTAAGCCCTCTTGTTTATGGGATGCCTAATGATGAATTTTCATCTAAGCTCTATGAATTGTTTAACCATCAATATAAATTGGGTGTTTCCATTGATAAAATTATTAAACAGGCTATTCCTCTGAGAGAAAAACACCTAAAACAACAAGAGGAAAAGGATAAAGAGCGTTTTGAAATCGCTAAAAACAGCAAATACAAGGATTCATATAAAAACTTGTTTTACCGTCTTTTAAGATTACCTCAAAAGACAAAAGAATATTCTCCTGATGGAGAACTACTCCGAGAAATCAATTATAAATATCATTTTAATACTGCTCCTTTAAAACCTTATTTCAAGTCATCAAATGAGAAAGAAAAAGAGAAGTATTTGAAAAAGATGTTTCGGATAGAAATGTCTGTTGAAAATAGTGAGTCTAAATCTATTGCCTTTTCTTCTTCTTTTTTTGATAAAAACGATACCAATCCCAATGCCTATTTTAAATTTTTTGTGGCTTATAAATCAAAAACCGATTTTTTGTATTTTATACTAAAGGAGCAAAAAGATATTATTTCAAAAGAAAAATTACAAGAGTTACTTCCCTTGTTATCCAAAAAATTATTTATTGAAATTCCTAATACTTCATCAGTTGTTGAGCAATCTAATGATACTGAAATGGGGGTTTCTGATAAAATCAACTGGCTTGGTACTCAAAAGGAATTAGGGGAGTTATTTGTTGAATTGTTACAGAAAGGTTGGATAGATGAAATTAACGCTAAAAAAATACAAGCTCTTTTTAGCAAGTCTAATACGATTAGTCAGATTGTCAAACCATCACAACAACTTATTCCAGACGAGCAAGGAAACAAAAAACTGGAGAGCCAATACGAACAAATTTATACTGCCAAGTATCAACCTAAATTTGATACGATTAGAAAAAACCCTAAAAAGAAATCTTAATCTTTTTCGTTTTTCAAGTAAACTTATTCTGAGAGTAGTTTTTTCATCTAAAATCTATTTTTGTAAAGATCTGTAAATCTGTTATTTAACAATCCAAAGTCGTTACGGTAATCATTACGGTAACGACTTTTCTTTGCCATCACACGCACTTTTGTATTGTAATTATTTAAAACCAATACAATGCAAGATTTAATTTTAATATCCATTTCGGTACACGAACTGAAAGCCATCATTGAGCAATCAGTTAAAAAATCGGTTCAAGAGATTGTTCAGAACAATAACCTTATTGTTCCTAGTTCTCTTCAAGAAAAAGAGAAAAGTAGTTTGTACTTAAACATTCAACAAGCAAGTCAATTTACACACATGGCGATTGCTACACTTTATGATTATACCCACAAAAAGAAGATTCCTTTTAGCAAGATTGGGAAAAGGTTACTTTTTTCTAAAAAGGAGCTAACAGAATGGATACAAAAACATCGTAAAAAAACACGTTATGAAATTGACCAGGAGGCTGACGACTGGTTAAACAAAAATAAATAGTCAGTAATTATTTATAGGGAATTAACCCTTTTTTATTCAACCATTTAAAATATAGAAATAATGGAAAATGTAGCATTAAAATTACAGGTAGAAACTGAAAATGTGCCTGAATTTACTAGAGTATTAATTGAACACGAAATTGATAATGAAATTATCGGTCATACCGAAGATGACGACATCATTATTCAAATTGAATACGGTTTTGAGCAACAGGATGGTGTCGATGAGTTATTAGAAATTTCTGAAATTTTTGAGGATGATCTTGATGAAGACGAGGAAGAGGATTAATTCTTCTCCCCCTCTCCTATTTTAGGGTAGTTTTTACTACCCTAATTTTTGGCTTTTTATTCACTTATTTTTCAATTATGTTTCCCCTATTAATCCCATATCCATCTTTTACAAATCCATTACTTTTATTTCTTTTTTTAAGTGCTGGTTTTGTAGCTTTTTTTTGGTTTAAAAACGCCCATTTTATCCGTAACACATCCGTTACAAAGGGTAACGCAACCGTAACGAAACGTAACACTTGCGTAACGGAAACGTTACGAAGCGTAACACTGACCTCTGAAAACGTAACAT
>JAESUI010000264.1 GCA_016763135.1 Flavobacteriales bacterium | reverse complement strand
TCAACAGGAGGGAAGCTTGCTCAATTTTCTAACTTAAAAACGTTAATTATGATATCTACAATAAGTATAATAACCGTTAGCGTAATAATGCTGACGAGCACTTTTAATTCAGAAGAAATAAAATCCAAGAAAGAAAACATCAGAATTGAACCATTGGCAGATTCAGTATTCATTGTTAAAGAGCATGAAAAAATTGTTAAAGAATATATGAACACTATTCAGATAGCAGGTAAGGTATCGCTCGGTGAAGCAATCCCATCCTATGAACTAGGGAGTGAATTTGAAGCTTACACAATTCAAAAACTGGATACTTTAAAATCTACCAAAGCCATCGATAAGAAGCAACGTAAAGAGTTTAAAGTAGACACTTCATATGTGTTTCCAGTTTTAAATGCGAAGGAAAGAAAAGCACAGAAGAAACAAAAGGCTAGTCTGACTAAACTATCAGGTAAAGGTGAAGCATACGGGTTCGTTTTTGTACCATCGGGAACAGTTCAACTAAACGACAAGTCAGTTAGTATACAAAGTTTCCAAATGAAACAGACTGAGGTTACTAATTTACAGTACCGAACATTTTTGTTTGATTTATTGGAGCAGGGGAGGAAAGAGGAATTTTTAATTGCTAAACCAGACCAAAGTCGATGGATGAAAGACTACCCAAACAGCTCAAACCAGCCAATGGAACAAAATTATTTTTCGCATCCTGCCTATGATGATTATCCTGTAGTAGCCATGAGTAGAATAGGTGCTAAAATGTACTGTGTATGGCTAACCGAAGAGATTAATAAGGTAAGAATATCTAAATCGAAAACTCCTATAAACGATGTTCGTTTACCTTCTGACAAAGAGTGGATGTATGCTGCTATGTCAGGAGTTGAAAGCAATATTTACCCTTGGGGTGGACCATATCTAAGGAATTCAAAAGGTTGTTTTTTAGCCAATTTTATGCCTGGAAATAGCGGTAAAGGTTGTCTTGATTTAGAATCAAAATTGATGGATAATGTTCAGATGAATGGAAAAAGCACAAACAATAACTACAGTGCTGATGGAGGTTTTTTTACTGTAAAGGTGAGCAGCTACAATCCTAATGAGTTTGGATTGTACTGTATGAGTGGGAATGTAGCAGAAATGGTTAGCTATAAAAACGGGAATGTAGGAACCAAAGGAGGAAGCTGGACAAGTATTGGACAAGAACTTCGGATAATTGATGGAAAAGATAGATTCAAAGGGCTAACTAAAGCTTCTGTTAATGTAGGGTTTAGGCCAGTTATATCTTATTTAGGAAGGAATAAAAACCAGCCACTTGTAGGTCGTTTGGGAGCCAGGAATATAACTGTAACACCTCCTGGTACAGTAAAAATTAATCATAAGTTGTATTTTGATAAAACTGAGGTTACTAACTTTAATTGGAAAGAATATGTTCTATGGCAAGTTAGAACTCACGGAAAAGGTTCTGATGAACATAAAGCAACATTGCCAGATACATTAGTTTGGAAAAATAAGTTAGCCTATAATGAGCCTTATGTACAGCATTATTTTAATCATCCAGCTTACAATAATTACCCAGTGGTAGGAATAACATACGAGCAAGCAGTAGCATTTTGTAAATGGAGAACAGATCGGGTAAAGGAGCTATTTGAAATCCAAAAAAAGAAGAACAAGAAGGCTATATTTCCTGTAAAGTTTGAATATAGATTACCAACAAAAAAAGAATGGGAGCGAGTGGCCAATGCCAGTTACTCAGAAAAAACTTTAAAAAAGTTAGCAGGTAAATACAAAGGGCAATACAGGTATAACCTTAAAAGAGGAAAAGGAGATAACATGGGCGTAGCAGGTAACTTAAACGATAATGCAGACATAACAGCACCAGTAACTTCTTATTGGCCCAATAAATATGGTGTTTTTAATACCACGGGTAATGTTGCCGAAATGATTGCTGTAAAAGGAATTGCTAAAGGTGGTGCGTGGATGCACAACGAAAAAGATGTTTCTACCACAAAGGATTATAAATACACTAGAGCCAATTGCTGGACAGGTTTTAGGTGTGTTTTTGAAGTGATAGAGTAAACTAGTTCAACTTATCAAGATCTCGCCTGACCTTTTTGGTTGGGCGACCTTTTATTCCAAGCTTTTTATTGCTTCTATTTATTTGCTGAATCTGTTCCAGTTGAGTCAAGTCGGTTGGGGTTGTGGTTTCAATCCTATATACGGGCAAAAGCTTTGCTCCAACGCGAGATTTAGGAATTTCTAACACTTTAAAAGACCTCCAAATAGGGATTACTTTTACTGAAATTTCATCTCCAGGTTGAACGAGCTTAGCTGATTTTACAAAGTTACCATTCAGTTTTACCTGTTCGTTAGCACAAGCTTTTGAAGCTAAGCTACGTGTTTTGTATAGGCGTAAAGCCCAAATCAGTTTATCTATTCTCATGGACTGGTCCAGTTAAATTCGTCAAAAATTCTATGCCAATCAAAGGGAAATTTAGCCTCAAAATGGCATTTTTCTTTACTGATTGGATGAATAAAGTCTAAGCTAAAAGCGTGTAAAAACAAATATTCGCAACGGAATTCAGTTTCAAACATACGGTTATGAAAACGATCACCGTATTTATAATCGCCAACAATAGGATGGCTTATTTTATTTAAATGTTTGCGTAGCTGATGCATGCGACCAGTTTTAGGTGCTAATTTAATTAAACTGTAACGCGAATGCTCATAAGGATGAACCGGAATAGCTAACTCAATTTGCTCAATTGATTTATAATGAGTTATAGCGTCTTTATAAACACCAGTATCATCATTCTTTACAGGAGAATCTATTACTCCAGATTTATTACTAAAACCTCTGACAATTGCGTAATAAGTTTTTTGAATGCTGTTGTCCGTAAATAAGGCCTGAAATTGAGCTACAATGTCTTTGTTTTTAATTAAGATCATAATTCCTGAAGTTTTACGATCTAAACGATGTACAGGGTAAATTGGATAGCCGAGTTGTTGCTGTAGGAATTGGATGAGTGTTGTTTCTTTTATATTACGTGCATAATGGGATTGGTGTATCAAAAAGTTATTCGGCTTATTTATAACAACCATATATTCATCCTCATAAATGATTTCTATGGTACTTACGATAGGTTGAGTAGAGGTATTCATTTAATGCAATATACTAATATATAGGAGTTCTATTTAATGCTATGTTATTTAGCTTTGGGGAAGAAAAACACGTTAATTGACATGTTATAACGGGTAGATTGAATTGTTGAGTATTAGGGAAATTAAAAGGAAGCAATCCATTTTAATGCGGCTTCTCTGGTCTTATGCATTTTCATTCTCTTTGAATCAAATATTCTTAACCCAAAATTGAACAACATACGATGCGCTAAGGATTGGCTAACCAATGATACCGAATTGGCCCAATTCATGTTTTTCATTGAATACTCCCTAGCTTCTGAGGTTATTGTACTGAATTCTTGCGTGTTCAATATTAGGTGATATTCTTTATTGGGACTTATTTTTTTACAATAATCCATGTCATGCTTAATATGTTCTAATTCAACAATAGCATTTGATAATACAATGATTTCAATAATATTATTGGCTACAATTTTAATTAAGCTAACTTGGATGGTCAATGTTTCTGTCAATTCCATTTTTCAAACATAAACGAACTTTAATAACTATACAAATAAGATATCCGTAGCTATTGTTAAGGGATTGAAATAGAGTAAATTATTTTTTTTGGAATCTGATTTATCATTAAACCAATCAGCATTCCATTTATAAGTGTTGCGTATCAGGAGGATGATTAGTTGCTATTTAACATAATATTAATTATAGGACAAAAGGAAGTTCGGTAATGTTCTAGCGTTGAGTATTATAGAATTTAAAGATTATAGAGAGATTGTAACCGTATATAGTTGTAAATTAATGACAATATGTGTAAAACATATAAGTATTGGGATTACCTAAATGATAACCACCTTCATCAAATTGTTAAGGTTGT
This sequence comes from Flavobacteriales bacterium, assembly GCA_016763135.1. Taxonomy (GTDB): domain Bacteria; phylum Bacteroidota; class Bacteroidia; order Flavobacteriales_E; family Vicingaceae. Next base: position 43 of record JAESUI010000264.1, on the reverse strand, counting down.
AAAAGATAATGAAACTAAAATTTATGTAGACGGAGTTTTACTC
>JAESUI010000263.1 GCA_016763135.1 Flavobacteriales bacterium | reverse complement strand
GAAAAATTCGTACAAGGAATTATTTTATGTCCGACAAGAGAGTTAGGACAACAAGTAGCTAAACAACTCTTTAAATTTACCAAATACACGAACAAGATTTTTGTTGAAGCTGTTTATGGTGGAGAGAAAATTGATATTCAGATTAGAAACTTAAGCAGACCTACTCATATTATTGTTGCTACTCCAGGAAGATTAATTGATTTGGTTAACAGACAAGTGGTTGATTTACGTAATGTAAAAACCGTTATTTTAGATGAAGCTGATGAGATGTTAAGCATGGGGTTTAAAAAAGAATTAGACCAGATTTTAGCTTTTACTCCTAACAAACAGCAAACTTGGTTATTTTCTGCTACTATGCCACACGGAATTAGACAGATTATTAACGAACACATGCATGAAGATGCGCATAGAATTGAAGTTCATAAAAAAGATGTAGTGAACAAAAATATAGCTCATCAATACATTATTTGTGATGAGATAGAAAAATTGAATGAGATTATTAAGTTTTTGAAATCTCAAGGTGAAGACAGAGGTATTATTTTCTGTAAAACGAAAGCTGCTACTCAAAAACTAACCAAACAATTAATTGCTAAAAATGTAGCGGTAGATTGTATACATGGTGATTTAACTCAAAAAGAAAGAGATAAAGCAATGCGTGCTTTTAAGAATGAGAGTTTACAAGTTTTAGTGGCTACAGATATTGCTGCCAGAGGAATTGATGTTGCTGCATTAACTTTTGTTGCTCATTACCAATTACCCGACCAAGAAGAATATTACACACACCGAAGTGGAAGAACTGCTCGTGCGGGTAAAAAAGGGATTTCTTTGAGTTTTGTAACTTCTTACGAATTAAAGCAGTTGCATTATTTTGAGAAAAGCTTAGGTATTACGTTTGATCAGGTGAAGTGAGTCATTAAATCATCGTAGCTTCCTTTTTAACATCTTCTTGCATAGCGGTTCCCCAAGCACAAATTTGATTTAAAATTGGCAACAAATCAATTCCTTTTTCGGTTAAAGAATATTCTACCCTTGGAGGAATTTCAGCAAAAGATTCTCTTTTTATAATCCTTTCTTTTTCTAATGACTTAAGCTGCTCTGCTAATACTTTTCTACTAATATTATCAATTAAAGCGGCCAATTGTCCAAATCGTATAGTACGCTCACTTATTACATAAATAATTATCGGACTCCATTTATTCCCAATAATATTCATCGCATGAATCATAGGACACGAGTTTAAGTTTTGCATTTTTTTAATAGCCATAAAAATCAATATTTGTTACCGCAAAGTTACTACTTAATCCCATACAAAACAACTAAAGTATATTTTTGAAACTAATAATAGTTACTTTTACATACTAATATAAATATAATAGATATGAAATTATTTGAATCATTCTCTTTGGGTGAAGTTATTTTAAAGAACAGGATTGTTATGGCTCCGATGACAAGAAGTAGGGCAATAAATAACATTCCTAATAGCCTTATGGCAGAATATTATGGACAACGATCAGGTGCTGGATTAATTATTACTGAAGGTACATCACCTTCGGCTGATGGTGTTGGCTATGCCAGAATTCCTGGAGCGTACTCTGAAGCACAAATTGCAGGTTGGAAGGCCATTGCTGATACTGTACATAATAATGGTAGCAAAATTTTTGTACAATTAATGCATTGTGGCAGAGCATCTGCTAAAGAAAATATACCTGAAGGAATTACTATTGCACCATCTGCTGTACAATTAAGTGGAGAAATTCACACTGACAATTTAGGAATGCAAGCTTATGACATCCCTAAAGAAATGACTTTAGAAGAAATAGCAACTACACAAAATGCGTATGCAAATTCATCTAAGAATTTAGTGGAAAATGCCAACATGGATGGTATTGAGTTACATGCTGCAAATGGTTATTTACTAGACCAGTTTTTAAATCCAAATTCTAATATAAGAACTGATGAGTACGGAGGAGATTATAAAAACCGTGCACGTTTTGTATTAGAAACTGTTCAAAAAACTGTTGACCTTATTGGAAGCAATAAAGTGGGTATTCGTCTTTCACCTTATGGTGTTTTTAACGAAATGCTAGGAGAGCACAATGAAGTTGTAGTTATGTTCACTTATTTGGCTCAAGAATTAGCAAAAATAGGAATAGCATACATCCATATTGCTGACCAACGTGTTGCTATGGGTGCGCCAGAATTTGCTACTGACATCAAAAAAACGATTCGCGATAATTTTGATGGAGTTATTATTGGAGGAGGAAATGTTGATACTTCCCAAAAGGGAGAGGATTTGTTAAATATTAATTATGACTTAGTTTATGTTGGAAGACCTTTTATCTCTAACCCTAATTTAGTTGAAAAATTGAAGAACAATTCTGAATTGGTACAACCAGATTTTGATACCGCTTATACACCTGAAGCTGTAGGTTATACGGACTATCAATAAAGCTTATAAATAAAAACGTCAACATTGTAGAATGTTGACGTTTTATTAGTTTTATTTCAATTGACCCAATTAATTAGAATTAACTATTAAATTAAACGGAAACTTAACAATAGTACTGAAATCTTCTCCTATTTCTAAAATATCTTCATCCTCCGCATCATAAAACCAATTAATAACAACTTCGTTACCATCAGTTCGTATGGATTGCAAACATTTTAAAACGCCTAAAATAGAGATAGAAGATGTAGTATTAAAGTATTCCAATTTGAAATCAATTTCCATTTTCCTTGCAGGTAATTTTTTACAATTTTCTAATTTTGAAATTAAAGGCTGGTAAAATTTAGCCGGGTTTTCTAAAGTTGATCTTCCTTCAATTAATAAATAATTATTTGTTTCATCAAATGAAATTGTTGGACTTTGTAATGTTCCCTCTGTATCGATATCGCTCATATACCCGCGAATTTAGAATTATTTTATAGATTATTTAAAAGTATTAGCTTAACCTAAAAAGAAGAACGATTAACTCCCGTAATCTACCGTTTTAACTACTAATCCGAGTAGAATTTAATTTTGTAGTTACTGGAGAAGTTGATAATGGAACTTCAAATCTAGTGGTTGATGCTCCAGTATCTTTTCAAACTGATGGAGTAAATTAGAAAAATACTATATTCCCTATGATTAGGGTCATCAAAATCTGACTTCCCTTCTAGTAGTTTTGTGCATTCTCATTTAAGAGAATTAACAAAGCTATTAAATGAGTGTACTTCTAGTTCCTTTTCAAGTAATTTATAAGTTTTACTTTTCTTTATATTTCGCGCTATCTCTCATTTTATTCTACCCTATTTTTAGAATATTTCTTTATAAAAAAGAACGATTTGGTACTGCTTTTAAAATCATGAAAATTTATGGGAACCTTTGGTTGTTTTGTACAGGAATTCGGTTGCAGGTAAAAGGAAAATCTAATATTATTAAAGACAAGCCTTTTATCATTTGTTCCAACCACAGTTCTTTTGTTGACATCCCTTGTCTTTACTCTATTTTTGACAACTATTTTGTATTTACTGGTAAACAAGAAATTGAAAAATGGCCTTTGTTTAATATCTTTTATACTTCAGGGATGAATATTTTGGTAGACAGAAAAAATAAATTGGGTATAATGAAAAGTTTTAAAAAAATGATGAAGACAATTGACGAAGGTCATCCCATTGTTATTTTCCCTGAAGGAACCATATCTAAAGTTGCTCCATCGCTTACCGAATTTAAATCAGGCGCAGTTAATTTAGCTATCCAAAAACAAGTACCTATCATACCCATTACCTTTGTTACTAACTGGAAAAGACTACAACGAAAAGGTTTTTGGAAAGGTAAAGCCGGACCCGGAATTGCTGAAGTAATTATACATCCACAAATTAATACTATTGGTATTACTAAAAATGAATCTGCTGAATTACAAACAAAACTAAAAAACATTATCAACTCCCCTCTACAAGAAAGGTATAGTGATTAAAAACACATTGTTTTATTAGTTATAATAACCTAGAATTGCTCTAATACCTGAATTCTCTTTTCAATAGGTGGATGTGTAGCAAATAATGACTTGAAAAATGTACCGACCCCTTTCTTTTTTCTTTTAGTTGGATGATCAATAAATAACTGAGCAACATCTTCTCTTTCTACTGCTTCTATCCATGGGTCTTCAGATATTTTTCGAAGAGCACTTGCTAAAGCATCAGGCCTTTTAGTCATCTCAGAGGCTCCAGCATCAGCCATATATTCTCTTTTTCTTGATAGTGATAATTTAAATAAAATAGAAAGTAAGTAACCTAATAAACCTAACACTATAATAAGAAGAATGATAACTATAGCTCCTCCTTTCTTTTTTCCTCCTCCAATTCTAATATGTCTCAAAGATCTAAAAGCCATTTCTGCAATAAATGAAAATACACCTACAAAAATGATAGAAATGATTAACAATCTCACATCTCTATTAATAATGTGTGTTAATTCATGAGCAATAACACCTTCTAATTCGTCATCGTTAAGTTT
>JAESUI010000021.1 GCA_016763135.1 Flavobacteriales bacterium | reverse complement strand
AGTGAATTACTTTGTTATGAGTTTTTTGAAGAAGCTACATTAAATGCAGATTCAGTTGCTATGATTTATGAATGGGATTTTGGAGATGGTACCAAAGAAAGAGCTTTAGAAACTTATCATTGCTATGAAACGGCTGGGATTTATATTGTTGAATTAAATATTATGGATCCTATGATTGGTAAAACTTTTGTGAATGAAGCTATTTATGAACTAGAAATAGAGGAAGTGTTACAGCCTGTTATTATTTGCCCTGATACCATTTCTATGAAAGCAGATTTTTTAGTGAAAGTTGAACAGGGTAAATGGGAAAAATTTCAAATTGGAAATTATTATATTGATTATGGAGACTCGGTAATTATAAAAAATGAAAAAAACACTTACTCATACAAAAGTGACGGATTTAAAGAATTAAAGATTCTTATTTCTGGTTATGATAAATCATCAGAAAGTATTGTTACAAAATGTTTTTATAAAAATGTTTTTGTAACTTCTGAGGTAACTTCTTTAGCTGTTCAAGATAAATTTTTAGAAGAACTTAATTATGAGGGTTTCAATTCTGATAAAATTAATGAACATGTTCCAGGAGAAGCTTATTACTCATTAGAGATATTAAATAGCCCTTCAAGTGTTTTGAATGATACTAATCAGTTAAAAGAATTTACAAGTCGAGTTATTGAAATATTTGATTCTTCATCTAGCACTTACTCATATGTGCTAGGGAAAACAAATAATCCCTTTGATATGATTGATGAATTTAGAGCTGCACATAAAGCAGGCTTTATTAATGCAATTGTAAAATCAATTAAAAATGAATCATTTGGGTTTGAAGGTTTAGGAATGGTTTATGATAATGAATCTGGAGAAGTAAACATAGTACTTAATAATATTCATTTTGAATTTAATGGCTATCAATTAGATGAAAAATCTAAAGTTGAACTTGGAACTCTTATTCAATATTTAAGTACCAACACTAATGTTAGAATTGAAATAGGAGCACATACAGATGATGTGGGGAATAATCGTTATAACCTTAAACTATCTCAAAAAAGAGCAACGAACGTTATTAATTATATTAGTCTTCAAGGAATAGAAATGACCAGATTAAAAGCAAAAGGATATGGCGAATCACAGCCATTAGTCCCAAATAACCTTCCGGATGGGAGTGATCACCCGGAAGGAAGAGCAAAAAATAGAAGGGTTACTTTTAAAATACTTTCTAACTAGCTCATCCATTCATCCTGAGGATTGATAATAAATAATTATATTGGCATAAATTTTGGTAAAATAATGAGCATGAAAAAAAAGTTTGTTTTTAGTATCGTTTTCTTTTTAATACTATTTTCTAGTAATATATATGCTCAATCTATTCCTGCTAAAAATGAAAACATTCCCTATTTAGTAACATTTGGTAACAAGGCGGATAAGAGTTGGGGAGATGATGATTTTAATCAAATAGTATTTTTTTCTATTCCGAAAGAACAAAAGAAACCTTTTTTTATTCGAATTTTTGATCCAGATATTGGAGGGAAACATGATGAGAATAGACAAGGATTTAATACTAAGACTAAATTTTCTTTATATGGGGCAGGGTGTTTCTCTTCTATCGATAAAGAAAATAAAGATCCTGTTGGGGATTATAAAAAAGGAAATTTAATAAGTTCTAAAACTTTTGGTTCAGAATCAGTTTTTGATAATAAATGGTATACAATTGGCCCAATCAACCCTTTAGAAGGAGAGTTGTTACCTGATTTAGGTGGGTATATATTTAAGCTAGTAATTGACGGAGTTTCTGGTGATGATGGAAATTTGTATAGATTATTTATGTCAGTTAAAAACAATGAAAATATTGCTGTTGAAGGGGGAAATGCTTTTATGTATGAATATTCTTTTCGATTAAATTCAAGTAAACAAGTTGCACATTTGTATCCTTATATTGATGAACATACGATTTCGATAAAACAATATAATTTTGATTTTGATGGAGATGCCTACATTAAATTGATTTCAATGTCTATACCAGGCATAAAGGTAAATACTTCTAAAGATGGTGTTTGGGCAAAAAGCTTGCATAAAATGAAGGAAAAGGATAAAAAAACCTCTTTAGATATTCAAATTATTAAAACAGGAACAAAAAGTAATAATAACGTGGTTTTTTATATCACTAATCAAAGAGACCAATTCTTACAATTCCATTCTATCCCTATTGGAGCAATTCCAAAAAAGAGAATTGGCGTGAGGTCTTCTAGAAAATAAAATTACTTTGAGTTAATTTTGGTATTATTGCTTTTCTTAGTTTTGCTGGTATTATGAGTGATTATTTTATAAAAGGGACAATGGAAACGCCAGAAATTGAACTTAATTCTGAAGAAGGCATATTAATTATAAAAGGAAGATCTATTCCTGAAAATTCAATTGAATTTTACGAGCCTTTTATAGAAGCTCTAGGTAAGTATGTTAATAATCCTTCAGATCAGACAAAGGTTGATTTTCGATTAGAGTATTTCAATACAAGTTCTTCAAAATGTATTTTAGATATCCTACAATTACTTCAAAAATTATATGTAGAGAATGGGAATGTTACAATTGATTGGTGTTATGATGAAGATGATGAAGAAATAGAAGAGATTGGCCAGGATTATAGCCATATGATTAATGTTCCATTTAATATAAAAGTAATAGCTAATTAGAGGTTTCTCTAAAATAATTTATTCATTAGTAATGATTGTAACAGTCTAATTGTTAGCCGTTAATTGTTTGTTTTCTGATAAATATCATTGTTTCAACAATAAAATCAATTACTTTTGTGTTTAAGAAGATGTTATGAAAAATATTTTTTCAGTCATATTAAGTTTGGTTATTCTTGTTACATCAATGGGATTTACTGTTTCTTCACACATTTGTGGTGGTAAGAAGGTAAAGACTGTTGTGAGTTTAGGAGTTGCTGATGTTTCCTGTGGAATGGAAAAAGTAGCGAATAATTGTGCTACGGAGCAACAAATGAGATCTAACTGTTGTCAAGATGAATTTGAATTGATTCAGAATGATGAAGATTATACTCAGCAACTAACTGAGGTTGATTTTTCTAACAATTTTTTAATTGCTTTTATTACTTCTTATGTTGAATTATTTCAAAATGAAACTACTGATGTAGATTTCTTTGCTGATCATTCACCACCTTCTTTAATTAGAGATATTCCTGTACTCGTACAGTCTTTCCTTATTTGATTTATTTTGATATTGATTTTTTCCTTTCAAGATTTGAAGGGTAATTATGCCGTATATGGCAATTTTCAACATCAAAATGAATTAATATGTTAAATAAGATAATAAAATATTTTCTCGAAAATAAACTCGTAACGCTGATTTTACTAGGTGTTATGATAATGTGGGGAATATCTACAGCTCCTTTTAATTGGGATAGTTCTATAATACCAAGAGATCCAGTACCTGTAGATGCTATTCCTGATATT
>JAESUI010000020.1 GCA_016763135.1 Flavobacteriales bacterium | reverse complement strand
GTTCGTCTATAAACTTAACGTATCACTACACACAGGGGAAGTAATCAAACAAACAGGGAACATAACACTAGTAAGATGAAAAAATTAATTCTCATACCTATATTGTTTTTAGGGCTAATTAGTTTTAGTCAAGATATTCATTTTAGTCAATTTATGAATTCATCATTTTTGTATAATCCTGGAAATACTGGATTAGTTAATGGTGAACATAGGTTTTTAATGAATTATAGAAATCAATGGAGTAGTATTGCTGACCCTTACAGTACTTATTCTTTTACTTACGACACAAAACTGTTTAAAAAAGCAACGAATAATGCTAAAATGGGATTAGGTTTGGGCGCATATAAAGATGTTGCAGGGGACACTAAATTTGGAACTACATCTATATTATTATCTTCAAGTGTCTTATTAAAACTTGACAATTCAAACACTTTTTCTGTCGGGCTACAAGGGGGTATAATGCAAAATTCTATCAGTAATTCTAATTTAAGGTGGGTAAATCAATACGATGGAGATGGATTTGATGCCGCTATTCCTTCTGGTGAAGATGGATCATTTAATTCAACACCCTTTGTCGGAGATTTTAATGCTGGTGTTGTCTGGAATTATGGAACTTCTGAAGCAACAATTACATCTAATGATTTATTTAGTGCTCAAGTAGGGTTTGCAGTAAATCATTTGAGTAGACAGCGTATAAAAATTAGTAATTATGATGAAAAAATTTACAACAAATTTACGCTACACGGTAAAAGTTTTGTTGGAATAAAAAACACAGGATTTGCTGTTGTTCCAGGTTTTATGTTCCAAAAACAAGGCCCTTCAAGTGAATTAGTATTAGGGACATATTTAAGAACTAGACTTAAAAATGAATCTCGTTATACTGGGATATTCAAAGAAAGTGCAATTTCATTTGGCCTGTTTTATAGACTTGGTGATGCTTTTATTCCTAAAATAGGTTTAGAAATTTTCAATTTCAACCTTGGGCTAAGCTATGACATAACCGCATCTGGTTTAGGTGGAGCTGGAGGGTATGAAATATCATTACAGTATATTGTTCCAAACCCTATGAGGTATGGAAAAGGCTCAAGTCCTAAAATGTATTAATCCTTTCATAATGAAACTAATTACAACATTAATTGCCCTCCCAATAATTACCCTAATTTTTATTGGAGGAAATTTATTCTCTCAATCTGTATCAGATTTAAATAATAACCCTGAACTTAAAAATGAACGAGGAATGTATTCCTCCGTATTTTTAAAAGAGAATGGAGATAAAGAAGCCATTTATTCTGCCTCTCCTGTTCATTACAAAAAAAATAACAAGTGGGAATTAATTAATACGAACATAATTTCAACTAATGATGGCTACAAAAATGAGCAGAATGTAATTCAATCATTTTTTCCAAATAACATAACTAGTGCTGGAAAAATAAAGCTACTCATTAATGGTCTAGATGAAATAAAAATACTAGCTGAAAAAAAATTAGTGTTGTATAATGACCAAACCAACCTACAATTATTAGACATTAACTCAACTAATTCAACAGCAAAAATTGACAATAATTCTATCATCTATACTAATATTTACCCTGGAATTTCAGATGAGTATACCATCTCAAATGGGAAAATTAAGAATGATGTTATTTTAAATAGCATTCCAAATTTATTAAACAATGTCTCTAATGGTTATTTCGGATTTCAAGAAGTGCTAGAACTTCCTTCAGGTTGGAAAATCAAACCTCTTGATAAAACTGTTGGCACATTAACTTCTTCTCCTTTAATAATTTTTAATGATAATGGAGAACATGTTCTTACAATTCCTGAGCCTATATTTTTTGATAAAAATGGACTTGAGTCAGATGGAGCAAACATGGTTCAAGGTAAATATTTATTAAAACAAGATAATAATCGTTGGACATTATCCACCCTTGTTCCTGTAGATTGGCTAAAAGATATAAACACTAAATATCCTATCTCAATTGATCCTACTGTAGTTTTAGCTGGAGCAGATGGAGGGTGGATGTCGACAGTAACTTTAGTTAACAATCCTGCTTTTGCATTTATTGGTGTATGTTGTGGAAATGCACAACATAGAGCATGGGTTAAATTTAATACTACATCTATTCCTGACAACTCTTGTGTAACTAATGTTGAGTTAGAGGTTTTTGTCAATGGAGTCGGAGGTGCTGCTGGAGAATTAGTTCATGCAAATGACATTACCGGAGCACCAGGTCCTTATGGGGGAGTTAATGCTGCCGTTCTTACAGATATGGCAAATGGTTTGTACACTTCTTTTATTCTAGGTGCTGCAGGTACTTATGGTTATTATGACTTGGGAGTAAATGCGGATGCTTTATTGCAAGCTCAATTACCTGTCAATTGGTTTCAAGTTGCATTAATTTTTGATAATGAACCTTCAACTAATTGGAAAAGATTAACCGCTACTGCGTGTAACTTAAGAGTTACCTATAATAGTTGTTGTCCTCCAATTCCAGCTATTCCTACAATAACTGGCCCTGCATCTGTATGTGCAGGAGATGCTGTAACTTATACTGTTCCTGCTCAAGCTGGGGCAGCTACTTATACTTGGATAGTTCCTGCTGGAGCAACTATAACTGGAGGACAAGGAACAACTTCATTAAATGTAACATGGAACACAACCCCTGGAGGAAACATTTGTGTAGATTGGACAGATGCTTGTCCTGTTACAAGCCCACAAACATGCTTAACTGTTACCGTTAATCCTGTTCCGACAGTTACTGTTCCGGCTAATGCAACTTATTGTGCTGGTGATGCTGTACCTATTGGGTCTTTTACTTCAATGCCTGCCGGGGCTACTTTCGCTTGGTCTAATTCTAATACCGCTATTGGTTTAGCGGCTTCAGGCACAGGTAATGCCCCTGCCTTTACAGCTACTAATACTACTGGAAATCCTATTACTGGAACAATTACCGTTACACCTACTTTAGCAGGTTGTGTTGGAACACCTGTAACTTATACCATTACCGTTAATCCTGTTCCGACAGTTACTGTTCCGGCTAATGCAACTTATTGTGCTGGTGATGCTGTGCCTATTGGATCTTTT
>JAESUI010000262.1 GCA_016763135.1 Flavobacteriales bacterium | reverse complement strand
CTTCCCGAATAAGAAAAGATAAATGAATGAAGAATAATAGATAATAAAAATATGATATAAAAAGTTAATCCACCAAGAGCTGGCTTTACCTGATCACTCCACCTTATTACCGTTTCACTTTCATTTCTAGTACCAAGAGTCTTAACAAACCTTAGCATTATATTATTAATCAATATTGAGAATAATAAAGCTCCTAAAAAAAACAATATGTGTTTCCATGAAAACAAGTTCATCTAAAAAGGTGTTATATATTCATTAAATTCTTTCGCTTGTTTATCTTTTTCTGAGAGTAATGGTTTTTCGACTCCCCACTTAATGTTTAAGTCTTTATCATTCCATAATATAGCATCCTCAGATGCTGCATTATAAAAATTACTACACTTATAAGAAAATATAGTATCATCTTCTAATGTCAAAAATCCGTGAGCAAATCCTTCTGGAATATAAAACATCTTTTTATTAGTAGCTGATAATTCTATTGAATAATATTGACCATAAGTATCGGACTTCTTTCTTAAATCAATCGCTATGTCTAGTACACTCCCCTGAATGACCCTAATTAATTTAGCCTGTGAAAATGGTGGTTTCTGAAAATGTAAACCTCTTAGCACATTTTTCTGAGATAAAGACTGGTTATCTTGTACAAAAAAATCATCTATTCCATTATTCTCAAATTCATCTTTATTGTAAGATTCATAAAAATAGCCTCTATCATCTTCGAATACACGAGGTTCTATTATACGTAAACCTTCTATCTCTACACTAATAAACTTCATTAAAACTATTTTTTTCTACCAAAAATACCATTTAAAAATCCTTTTTTCTCTTTAGGTTCATCTTCATAGTATCCACCATAGCCATAGCCATAACCACCTCCATAACCATACCCTCCACCATAACCATAACCATACCCTCCGCCATAAGCACTTTTACCATGATCTACAGCATTTAAAATAATAGACAAGTTCTTTATTCCATTATCTATCATAAGTCTATCTACATTATTAACAAAGTATTTTTTAGAATACTCATTTTTAAATACATAAACAGGGTAGTCTGCTTTTTTAAGAATTTCCATTGCATCAGATACTAACCCAATCGGAGGATTATCTATAATGACAAAATCATACTCTATTTGTAACTCTTTAACAATCTTATCCAATTCACCATTTATGATTAATTCTGAAGGATTGGGAGGAACTGGACCTGACGTTATAAAGTCTAGATTTTCCAACTCACTGTGATGAACACATTCTGATATTGTTTTACTTTTTATCAATAGAGTACTCATTCCTACAGTATTTTCAACTCCAAAACCCAAGTGAATTTTAGGTTTTCTCATATCTAAATCTAGAATTACTACCTTCTTTCCCGAACAAGCGATAATTCCGGCAATATTAATAGCACAAAAAGTTTTACCCTCTCCAGAAACAGTTGATGTTACAGCTAATAATTTTTTACCAGAAGTGTCAGAAATAAATTGCATGTTAGAACGAATTGCTCTAAATGATTCTGCAATTATTGATTTTGGATTTTTATTCACAACTAACTGAGAAACAGGTATATCATGTTTATATTTTGGGACAATACCTAATATACTAATACCTGCATGAGATTGTCTTATAATTTCATCTACAGATGAAATCGTATTTTTCAAGATATACTTCCCCAACAATAAAACTAAACTTAGTACACAACCAATTATAAATCCAAAAAGAATGAAAATCTTTTTATTAGGAAATACAAGAACAAAATTTGATGCTCTATCCAGTATTGTATGTTGAGTAACGAAACCTGCATCAGAAATAGAATATTCAGTTCTTTTTTCCATTAAAAGATTATAAAATTTTTCATCAAGAGAAAGTACCCTTTGCAACCTTGCATACTCCAACTCTTGAGCAGGAACATTCATGAATTTCTTTTCAACTTCAGTTATTTTATTCAAAATCCCCGTTCTTCTTGAAGCTAATTTTGAGATAGAAGAATTAATACTTTCAAAAAGAACTTTTTTCTGTATATCTATTTGATGTTCTAAGGCTTTCACTGCCTCACTATCTTTTGTAACTTCAAATTGTAAGTTCTCTTGTTTAATTAGAAGTTCTTTTAAAGTTGTAATTAAAGACATTATTCCCCCAGCGTATTCAGTTCCAGCTAGAATTGGCAATAATTCATACACATCAATATCTTTGTCTTTATATGAAATTGATGTTTTAATTTCTTCAAGTACCTTTTTCTGTAATTCAACATCAAATAATTCATTCTCCAATTTATTATTCCTATCAAAATAAATTGTAGAACGATCCATTGTAGAAAAATTAGTCCCTTTATGAAAATCTTGAATCTTATTTTCAGAACCTTTCACCTTGTTAAAGTATAAATCTAATTGCGTATCTATAAATTGAAGTGCATTTTTAGAGCTTTTACTTCTTTCTTCAATATCGTATTCAATATATTCTTGAGCTATAGCAGTAACAATATCTTTTGCTTTTTCGCCATTATTATCTTGAAATTGTATATTAATAGTTTTTGCAGCATTGTTCATGGGGAAAACTGCCAACCTACTGATATATTGATTAGTTATACTTTCATAGCTATTAATTTTAAAAAATAAACTACCATCCCGAAGGTTTGTATAATCCTTGAAATTTTCCTTATACAGTAAATTTATTTTTGAGTCTACTTTTGGATGGTTAATAGTAGTATTAATTTCAAATTCACCGAACAACTCATCATTTTGTAATAACTTAAAATTATAAGTATCAATAAATTCTATAAAAAATGGTTGACCAAGTATTGAAGAATCTTTAACAACATATTCTACTTTAATTGGTGTAGATTTATAGAGTTCATTTACTAAAATCTCACCTTGATTATAATAACTTACAATTATTGGAACTCGTTCTAATGCTCTCTTAAATAAAAGTTTAGACTTAAGGATTTCTACATCTTTTGCGAGATTATTAGCCTCTTGAAACCCATTAACATTTAGCACCTTATTAGCTGTATTAATAGAGTTTACTTGATAAATTAATTTCGCCTCATAAATTGGAGTTGTATACCTAAGATAAACAAAAGCTGCAGATAGACAAATAGCAATTATTAAAGCAAACCATAATAAATTTTGCTTTAAAAGATGAAAAAACAATATTGGATCAGACTCGGTATTTAAAGTTGATCTTTTTCTTGCTTTTGCTTCATTTATATTGTTTGAAGAACTATTTTCTTCCATTCAAATTATGGCTTATTTATATTGTTTATTACAATTAACAACGTTAATGTACTTGCAACTAAACTCACTATAGGAGCAATATCTCTAATCAACTCTTGCAAGTAATCAGAACGTGGCTCAACATATATAATATCATTTGCCTGTAAAACAAAATCAGCTTCTTTAATCCCTTCAAGGGTACTAAAATCGAATAAATATACTTTAGGATTTTTTAAATCTCCTCTAATTAATTTAATTCGATTAGCCTTTGCTAGTTTTGTTAAGCCTCCAACTGCTCCTAGAGCTTCCAATAATTTCATGTTATCATTTGTTAAAGGGACAATTTTTGCTTGCCCACTACCGCCAGGAAAAACTGTAACTCTTTTATTGACAACTTTAACTTGTACAAAAGGTTTTATATAATACTTTGTATATTTCTCTTCCAACAAGGCTTCTACTTCCTTAATTGTTTTACCTTTTAATTCTAACCTTCCAAGTATTGGAAGCTTTACTTGTCCATCAAATTCAACTAAATACTGAAAGCTAGAACCTTTCGTAACCGCAGTTTGTTGTCCTTTTATAGCTGTAAAATCAACTAATAAGCTACCATCATTTGTATAAAGTTTAAATTCAATTATATCACTAGGAGAGATAACATACTCACTCAATGAATTTGTAGGTGGAGCATCATAAGGATAATCCTTACCCGTCTTCATCATTACATTGGAATTATAATTACATGCAAATAATGATGTAATCATAACAAGCAAGATTGCACTTTTTAATCTTTTCAAATTCATCTTTTATTTCATTTAGAACTTAACAAATCTATTAAAATCTATGGGAAAATACACTTATTTTCAGTTATTGTTTAATAAGGAATGATAAAGATTTCTCATATCATCTACTAAACGCATATAATGAAATTCCTTGCTCACAAAATCCCAACCTTTTTCTCCCATCTTATTTCTTAATTCATCGTCCTCAACTAATTTCATCAAAGAAGTTACAACTTCTTCTAAATTATTAGACTCAACGACAAAAGCAGTCTCATCTTTTAAAACTATATTTCTCACACCTCCAACATCAGTTGTAACTATTGGATTATTAGATGCTTGAGCCTCAATTAGCGTGACAGGTGTACCCTCATTGAGTGAGGTTAACGCAATAATATCCATTCCTGCATTAACCCAATCAACATCTTTAATCCAAGAAGTTAATGTAACCGTTGCTGGTCTTTGTTCTTTATTCCATTCCACATAATCAAGTTCAATACGTTTTAACTGTTCAATTAGTTTGTTTTTATCTTCACCATCTCCTATTAAAAATGCTCGAATCTTCTTCTCTGTGCGATTTTGAAGTTCATTAATTGCATCAATAAACAATGTAT
>JAESUI010000261.1 GCA_016763135.1 Flavobacteriales bacterium | reverse complement strand
TAAATACAACTATGACAAGAGTTAATGGTGTTTACGAAACCGATTTTGCTATAACAATGGTGTTAATTGCCAATACAGATGATGTTATTTACACCAATGCAGGAACAGACCCTTATGGCGCAGGTAGTTTAAATACTGAATTACAATCAACACTAACAAGTGTAATTACGGAGGCAAATTATGATATCGGTCATTTAGTGCATCAAGAAACAAATAGCAATGGCAATGCAGGTTGTATCGGTTGTGTTTGTGTTGATGGACAGAAAGGAAGTGGATTTACATCACATGTAATTCCTACTGGAGATAATTTTGATATTGATTATGTTGCTCATGAAATGGGTCACCAGTTTGGTGGTAACCATACCTTCACACAAGGATTCTTTCCTGAAGGAACAGGAGCTCAATTAGAACCTGGAAGTGGAAGTACAATTATGGGTTATGCCGGTATAACTGGCGCATCAGATGTACAAGCTCATAGTGATGATTACTTTCATTATTTCAATATTGAACAAATCACAAATTACGTCTCTGGAACGGGATGTCAAACAACTTCTGCTTTAGTAAATGCTGCTCCAGTGACTAACGCAGGTAATGACTATACAATTCCGCATAGTACAGCTTTTATTTTAGAAGGAAACGCCACAGATGCTGATGCAGGAGATATTCTTACTTACTGCTGGGAACAAGGAGATGAAGGTTTTGAATCTAAGACAAGTGTAGAGCCTGCTCCTAATAGTGGAATGTCTCCATCATTTAGATCTCTTCCTCCAACTATCTCTCCATACAGGTATATGCCAAAATTAATTGATGTAGTTGCAGGTAATTTAACTACTCAATGGGAAACAGTTCAAACTCAAGCAGGAATAATGAATTTCGCATTAACTGTAAGAGACAATGTGAACGGGGGTGGTCAAAATAACATTGATAAAATGATGGTGACTGTAGATGGTGCTTCAGGGCCTTTCGAAGTAACTTCCCAATCTACTAATGTCACATGGACAATAGCAGCAACAGAAACAGTTACTTGGAATGTCGCTAATACTACTGCCGCTCCTGTTAGCACACCTAATGTAGACATCTTTTTGTCTATTGATGGTGGTCTTTCTTTTTGGAAAACATTAGCATTAGGTGTGCCAAATAATGGCTCTGCAAATATTACAGTTCCATGGAATACTGCTACTAATAATGCAAGAGTAATGATTAGAGGAGCTGGAAATATTTTTTATGCTGTAAATAGTACTGATTTTACGATATTTTCTCCAACAGGTATTTCCGAAATAAAAAATGGTAATATCAATATTTATCCTAACCCAACAAGTGGATTAATTAATTTAGAATTTAAGACTACTCAAGATATTGATAAAATCTCTATTTCAGATTTACAAGGAAAAATAGTTTATTTAGATAAAAACATTACTATATCTTCTATCCAAATTGACTTAAATAGTTTGTCAAATGGAGTTTACATGCTTCAAGTGCAGAGTAAAAATGATGTTAGTGTCTATAAGGTAATAAAACAATAGTTAAATTTAGCTAGATTAAAATCCCGCGATTGCGGGATTTTTTTATACAACAAACATTCGTAATTACCGTATTATATAGACAGCCATCAAAGTTTATGGCACAGACTTTGCTTTTTACCGAGTACACTTAAAAACTTAACTTATGAAAACTAAAAACTTAATACTCGCAAGCGTTCTCGTTTTTGCCATTTTTGGTTTTACAAAACAAGATACACCACAAGTAACAATTGAAGAACCTGCTAAACTTAGGTCAATCGACCAACATGCTTTTCAAGCAGGAGAGAAATTAGAGTACCGTTTACATTACGGGTTAATAAATGCAGGTACAGCAAAACTTGAAGTGAAAAAATTAGATAAAAAAATTGCTGGAAGAGAAGTTTACCACATAGTAGGGTCTGGAAGAACAAAAGGTGCTTTCGATTGGTTTTTTAAAGTAAGAGACCGTTATGAAACTTATTTAGATGTTGAAGGAGTTTTTCCATGGGTATTTGTAAGAGATATAAATGAAGGTGGTTACAAAAAACAACAAACTTATAAGTTTGCTCAATCTAAAAACAAAGTAAATAATGGTGAAGGAAAGTCTTTCGATACTCCACATGGAGTACAAGATATGTTATCTGCTTTTTATTATGCCCGAGCAATCGACTATTCGAATGCTAAGAAAAACGAAATATTTACAATTTGGTCTTTTGTAGATGATGAAATCTGGCCTTTAAAAATCAGATTCTTAGGTAAAGATGAAATTAAAGTAAGTGGAGATAAGTATAAAGCATTAAAGTTTTGTCCTGTTGTACAGGAAGGAAGACTATTTGAAAACGAAGAAGATGTTACTGTTTGGATTTCTGATGATGAAAATAAAATTCCATTATTAGCTCAAGGAAAAGTAATGATTGGTTCTGTTAAAATGGAATTGACAAAAGCAAGTGGATTAGCCAATCCTTCGGCAAGAATTAAATAAACAATTTTCTGTTTAAAAAAATAGATTTATTAAGGCGTTGAATCACTTCAACGCCTTAATTTTATACCATTATGAAGAGAGGGAAAATATTAGCGTTAGCATTAATTATTATCGGTACTACCATTTTTATCTGGACTTATTTCCAACCCATTGAAAATAATAATTTACAAAAAGAGAATAGTATTGTAACAGATTCAATTCCTGAACCAGTAATTGAATACGGGATTAATACTGACTCTTTTACAGTTTATAAAGGCATAATAAAACCCAATGAATTTTTAGCTAATATTCTTTTAAAATATAAAATACCATATACCGAAATAGACCAATTAGTTAACAAATCGGAAAATATTTTTAATGTAAAAAAATTGGCTGCCGGAAAAAAATACACCATACTATGCAGTAAAGACTCATTAGGTAAAGCACAATGTTTTATTTACGAACCTAATTCCATAGATTATGTAGTGTTTGATATGCGTGATACCATTTCTATTTATAAAGGAAAAAAAGAAGTAACCACAAAAATTCAACAAGCATCTGGGACTATAAAATCATCTCTTTATCAAACTTTAGCGGATGCTAATGTGAGTCCTGTTTTAGCTATCGAAATGGCAGATGTTTTTGCATGGACTATTGATTTTTACCGCATACAAAAAGGAGATTGGTTTAAAGTAGTTTATGAAGAGCGATTTGTGGAGGGAAAATCTATTGGTGTTGGTAGAGTCTTAGCATCTAATTTTAACCATTACAATAAAGATTTTTTTGCTTGCTATTTTGTTCAGGATAGCATTGGAGATTATTTTGATGCAGAAGCAAACAGCTTACGAAGAGCTTTTTTAAAATCTCCACTTAAATTTGGGAGATTAACTTCTGGTTTTACCATGAGAAGGTTTCATCCTGTTCAAAAAAGAAACAAGCCACATTTAGGAACTGATTATGCTGCACCTACTGGAACACCAATAATGGCGACAGGAGATGGAATTGTTATTGCATCTTCTTACACTGGGGGAAACGGAAATTATGTAAAAATTAAACACAACAGTACTTACTCAACTCAATATTTACATATGAGTAAACGAGGGGCAAAAGTTGGGCAACATGTTATGCAAGGAGATGTAATTGGTTATGTAGGAAGTACAGGATTAGCTACTGGACCACACGTTTGTTATCGTTTTTGGAAAAATGGCAGTCAAACGAATCATCTAAAAGAAGATTTTCCTCCGTCTAAACCAGTAGAACCAGCACATTTAAAGCGCTACAAAAAAGAGCTTAAAAAGTATAAAACTAAAGTGGATAAAATTAAGTTGAAGAAAGCAGTAATATAATATTTACCTCAACTTCGGGTTGTTATGATGTCTTTCTTTATCTCTAATTGCTTTTTTCTCTAAACTTTTTTGTAAAGCATCTGTTAAATCAACTCCTGTTTGATTGGCTAAACAGATTAAAACAAACAATACATCAGCCATTTCTTCTCCAAGATCTTTCTTCTTATCACTTTCTTTCTCTGATTGCTCACCATACCTACGAGCAATAATTCTTGCCACCTCACCAACTTCTTCAGTTAACATTGCCATATTGGTTAACTCATTAAAATAACGAACTCCATTTTGTTTAACCCATTGGTCAACTGCTTCTTGTGCTTCTTCTATTGTCATAATGCTAAGCTAAAAGTTTTATTTTTCTTTTACTAAATTTGATGAAAGATTTTTATGCGCCTCGAAAAAAAATATTTCCTACACTACGTTATTATATTAGTTATAATGATAGCGACTCTAGGTTATTTTTCTACTAAAACAAAAAAGAAAGAAAGAAAAAAACTGTGTTGGACAAACATTCAATCCCAAATAAATTCAGTTAATGATCTTGATTCTTTAGTAGATTACGAAATAGCCGAATTCCAAATACTAGTAGAGCAAAGTCTAGTGGTTAGATCTGAAATGATAATAATTGCTGAAGAAATCAGTCTAAAACCTAATGACCCTATCTCCTCTAAAAATTTAGAGTTTTTAAAAGAAAACACCCAACTCTGTTTAAGTTTAAGGGATAAACTTTATGCGGTAACCAATCGTTATGAATGTGCTTTAGATGCAACAAAAGAGGAATTAGAACGAGAACAAGTACCAGAAATTATTAGAACAAAAGCAGTTATGCTTTCTGTAGCGGCCGCGCTAACTTTATATGATAATTATTTAATGGGAGCCCTCCTTTTTGAAAATGACAAACGATTGAGAAGGTTATTAAATGATCCAGACAAGGGTTTTGGAATTTCTGCTAATGAATTACTGGAAATAACAATGGCCGCTAATTCTATTAGCAAACAAAAAAGAATTCAAGATGGAATTAATTTCTTTGAAGAAAAGAAAGAACTCTTTACCAACATTAAAGATGATGATCTTTACTACTTAAAGTTACTCATATACTCAAGTCCTTCATACAACCATTTAAAAAACATTAGTACAGCTGATATGGTGAAAAAGAAATTTAAAATGTTTGGTGTAATTTCTCGAGACGTAATTGCTGAATTAAGAGATGATGGATTTGATGATGTAAGTAAATTTTTCGGAAACTCTGTAGGTTTAATAGAATCGAGAAAAGGAAAACTATATGGAAAAGAAGCTGTTAGACAACAATTATTAGAGCAATTACAACCTTTAGATATTATTCTTGAAAAAACTCCTTTCCGATTAACTGACAAACTGATTCCTGGCCATTTTGGACACGTAGCTATTTGGGTAGGCACACAAAAAGAGTTAAAAGAAAAAGGTTTGTGGGAACATGAAGTAGTTCTACCTTATCATAATAAAATTACCCCAGAAGGAAATAAAGAAGACTCTAAAGATGGATATTGTATTGTTGAAGCATTAAGAGGTGGTGTTAAACTAAGCTCTTTAGAAGAGTTTATGAATATTGATGACATCGCCATTTTGCGCCCTATTTTTTCTGATAACATTAGCGAAAAAGAAAAAGAGTCATTACTCCTTGCATTTAGACAAATAGGTAAAGAATATGATTTTAACTTTGATGTAAACACAACTGAAAAAATTGTATGCTCCGAACTAGCTTATGTTTGTTTTCCTCAAATAGATTGGCCAACAGAAAAAACGGCAGGAAGACATACTATCAGTCCAGACAATGTAGCTAACCTTTGCTGGAATAACATCCCTCTAAAACTAATTACTTTTTACCACGATGGTAAAAAAGTAGTTGAAAAAGAACAGTTAGTCTTGCTTAAAAAATTAATGACAGAATAATAAATTCTTTACTGCAGCAAATGAGCTTTGGAATTATTTTTCCATCCAGCTTGTGATTCATAATCCACATAATAAATTTTTAAATCTGCTTGAGATTCATACTTGACATAGTAAATTGTTTTATCCGCTTGACTTTCATATTTTACATTAAACCACTTGCCTTTTTTATTGGTTTGTGATTCATAATTTACGTGGTACACTTTTAAATCGCATTGTGATTCATACTTTACGATATAAACTTTTATATCTGCTTGGCTTTCATACTTTACAGTGTAAACCTTTTGTGCATTTGCTGAATTAATTGAGAATGCACATGCAATTATTCCAATGGTAAAAATTGATAGTAATCTTTTCATCTTATTCGTTTTTAATTTTGTTGTAAAGCTTTTACAAAAATCAAGCCTCTTTTTTAAGAAACCGATTAATATTTACCTCATTTGGAAGAACCTCATTTTTGAGTAATAAATCTACCATTTTGTTTGCAAAATAAGGCGCCAACATAACCCCTTTGGTTCCTAAACCATTAAACACTGCTAGTTGTTGGTGTTCGTGATGAACGCCCAATAAAGGCCTTCTATCTATAACCGTTGGTCTTACTCCAGCTTGATGATTTACAACTTTAATTTCATCATTTATAAATTTTGATGCTTTTTTTAGAAGCTGATTTCTCCCTTCTTCTGTTGGAATTTCATCTAAATCATCCCAATTATATGTAGCTCCTAATTTATAATCCCCATCATAAGGCAATATGAAAACACCTTTGTTAATTGCATGTTTTAGTTCTAGTTTTTCAAAATTTACAGTTAACACTTCTCCTTTGGTCAATTTAAATGGCAACCAATCAAAATAGGGATTATTAATACTTTGATAACCTTCACAAAAAATAATTTTTTGAGCTGAATAATTTTTCCAAACAATCTCCTCAGATCTAAATTCAATGTTAGCATAATCAAACTTATGATTAAGGTAAGAATCATTTTTAATTAAATACTTTTTAAATTTATCCAACCACGCTCCTGTTTTTAGAAACCCTGATTGTAACGTTTTAGATGAACCAAATGCATAATTTACTTTTTCTTTATCAAAAGGATATTCAACTTTATCATTTATCCAATCAAATAAATGAGGTTCATTACTTTTCTGTTTCCAAAATTCTTGCTCAGATTCGTCCACAAAAAGCTTGAATAAAGGAAGATCAAAATAAAATTGATCTTCTAAAAGTTCTTCTTGATTTCGGTAAAATTCCTTAGCATAAGGCAAGACATCATCTATCATCCAGCTTTTAGTCAGCCTTTTAAACACTACTGGATTGCATAATCCTGCCGCAACTTTTGAAGAACTTGTTTCAGTTTCCTCATCAACAACCAGCACTTTTTGATTTTTTTGCATTAAAGAATATGCCAAAACAGAGCCTGCTAAACCTTGTCCTACTATGATATAATCAACATTCTTCATTTTATGTAAAAATACCCATTCGTTTTATGGAATTTAATGTTTCACTTCATCTAAATCCAAAACAAGAATTGCAAAAATTAAGATTGGTAGTAATGAGTGAGATGCAAGCACGTGAGTTATTAGACGAAGTATAGTAATCAAATAACCACACACTTACCAATCGGCACCCCTGTCCCGATAGTTATCGGGAACAGGGGTGCTTTTTTGCAAAAAATTCACCACATATAATATTTTATTCTTATTTATACTGATTTAAAAGTATTTTATATGGTTTATTGATAGTTTGTTAGTCTTTTTTACGCTTTTTATTTCTTTTTTCAAAACTTAATGTAACCTAAAAGAGTTGTTATCCGTTAAAATACTTAAGGCAACAGTAATCGTTCTTTTCCTTAATAAACTTAACTAACTATGAAAAAAGAAAATACATATCGAGTAATATTCTGGGTTGTATTTCTTTTCGTTTCAGTTCTCATCAACAAAAATTCTTTCGCAACTCACGCACAAAGTGCAGATATCACCTATCAATGTTTAGGTCCAAATCAATATGAAATTAGCGTTTCTTTTTATAGAGATTGTGCTGGTGTAAATGCTCCAAATACAATTACTATAAATACTACGTCAGCATCTTGCGCTCAAAATTTCAATACTACGTTATCTCAAATTCCCGGAACTGGAGTAGATGTTACTCCTATTTGTGCAACATTGACAACCCAATGTAATGGAGGAAATACTCCAGGGGTTGAAGAATACATCTACCGAGGAATAATTAATTTACCTAACCAATGTAATGATTGGACTTTTAGCTTTACGTTATGCTGCAGGAATAATGCTATTAACACCATTAACAATCCTGGAGGAGAAAACATATATGTTGAGGCTGTACTAAACAACCTAGATGTTACCTGTAATAATTCCCCTTCATTTTCTAACCCTCCTGTTTATTTTCCTTGTGTTGGCCAAACAAGTTGTTTTAACCATGGAGCAATAGAACCAGATGGTGATTCTTTATATTATTCTTTAATAGCTCCTGGAACTGGTCCTGCAACAACAGTAACTTATTTAGCTGGATACTCAGCTCTACAACCACTTACATCAAATATCCCTACAACTTTTAATTCTTCAAATGGTGATATTTGTATGACTCCTACTTTACAAGAGGTAACTGTTTTAGCAGTAAAAGTTGAAGAATGGAGAAATGGTGTTTTTATTGGAAGCGTAACAAGAGACATACAACTCCGAAGTGTTGTTTGCAATAACACATTGCCAAATTTGTCTGGAATTAATGGAACAGGACAATTCTCATTAACTGGGTGTGCTGGTTCTCCTATAAATTTTAACATCCCTTCTTTTGACCCAGACCTTGGACAAACACTGACAATTAATTGGAACAATGCGATACCTGCGGCAAATTTTACAACAAATGGAGCTCAGCAGCCAACCGCAAATTTCAATTGGACACCTACCGCTGGAGATGTAAGTGCCACTCCTTATTGTTTCACAGTTTCTATAAGTGATGATAACTGTTCTTATAATGGTGTTCAAATTTATTCTTTCTGTATTACAGTAACTGGATTTACAACAAGTACCACCTCAACATCTGCAAATTGTAATGCTTCTAATGGCACAGCAACTGCTACAGTTCAAGGAGGTTTAGCACCATATACTTACCAATGGCTCCCTAATGGTGGAAATAATGCAAATGCTAACGGACTTACTCCTGGTCAGTATACCGTTAATGTTACTGATGCAAATGGATGTATATCTTCATCGATTGTAAACGTTGGAACAGGTCCACTACCAGGAAACATAAATATTAGTAGCACAAATATTAGCTGTTTTGGTGGTAATGATGGATCGGCTACAGCTAATGTAAATGGAGGCGGACAACCTTATGTGTATTCTTGGTCTAATGGTGGTTTTAATCAAACTATATCTAATTTAACCGCTGGAACTTACTTTGTAACTGTCATCTCAAATGGAGGGTGTGTTACTACTGATACTATAACTATTACAGCCCCAAGCTCTCCTGTAACAGCAGTAACTACACAAACTAATGTTACTTGTTTTGGTAGCAATGATGGTTCTTCAACTGTAATTCCTACAGGAGGTGTTGGCCTTTATACTGTTGTTTGGAATACAACACCTATTCAAAATAATTTAACAGCAACCGGGTTAGCTAACGGCTCCTATACTGTTACTATAACAGATAATAATGGATGTGTTACTACTCAAAATATTAGTATAACTCAACCACTCCCTTTAAATTTCAGTGTCTCTAACCAACAAGATGTTAATTGTTTTGGCGGTAATGATGGCCTAATTTCTATAAATATAAATGGAGGAACTGGTCCATATTCATACAACTGGAATAACAATACTTACCCAGACAGTAACACTATTAATAATTTAACAGTTGGTATTTATTTATTAAGCATTACCGATGCTAATGGATGTATTGCAAATACACAATACACAATAACAGAACCTACTGTTTTAAATACTTCTGTTATTAACTCTACAAATATAACTTGCAACGGACTTAATGATGGCACTATCCAAACCAACACAATTGGAGGAACACCTCCTTATTCATACCAATGGGTTCCTACAGGCTCTACAAGCCCTAATGCTTCTAATTTAAGTTTTGGTTATCATGTTTTAGCTGTTATAGATAACAATGGTTGTATAGATACTACTGCTGTAAACATTACAGAACCTGCTGCAATTGTAACAGTATTACAAGGCGATGATACAATCTGCCCTGGACAAAATTCAACCCTAACAGCAACAGCTTTTGGAGGGACAGGAAACTTTACTTATCAATGGAATAATGG
>JAESUI010000260.1 GCA_016763135.1 Flavobacteriales bacterium | reverse complement strand
TTCAACTTACCTTTTTCAGATAAAATTGCAGCAAGGTGCTGGTTGTAAGTTTTCGTTTTTTGGGAAAACGAACTTCCTATTACACTAACTAACACGAACATTATTATTACACGCATAACAACTAAAGATTTTGTTCTTAGTTGTATAATGCACAAAGTTTAAAAAGATACAAACTCCGTATTTTAACGGATTGATTTCTCTCTTAAAAAACTGTACCTTCGTTTAACAGCAATGTTTTCAAAACATTGAAACGTTTCCAAGAATAGCGTTAAACGAAATAGATTACTCAATAAAAGATAATTGTTCTTTTACATATAGTTTACACGCTTCTGAACCTGATGCTTTAAAAATCATACTAATACCAAAAATAACCCCTAATAAAAATTCAGCATATTCGTCTCTTTTATCGGCATGTTTTATTTCTCCCGAAGCAATGGCTTTATCTATTACAATTCCATAACTCGTAATTAAACTGTCAAAGTACTTGTCATATAAATTAACAATTTCTGCATTTTCGGTTCGCATTTCTACCACTGTATTTACCATTAAACAACTACGTGGAAACATTTTGGTTTCTAATGCTGTAATTAATCCGTTAAAAAATTCATGTAAGCCAGCCATTCCTGTTGTACTTTCTCTTAATTGGCTTAAAAATGGATCTGAACAAGTAGTTATGTAATAATTAATAGAGTCCATGAATAAGGTCTCTTTACTGTACTTATTGTAAATAACTGAAGTACTTATATCAAGATGCTCCGCCAAATCCTGAACCGTAGTTCCTTTATACCCTTGCTTCCAAAACAGAATTTGAGCTTTTTTAATGAGCTCTTCGTAAGATTGATCTAATACTTTAGGCATGATTCAATTTTTTATTTAAGATTACTTGTATTCCATTTTTAATGTGTCGCTCACGTTTTTCAGTAGGATGAATTAAACAAAAGCTTACTGAGGTACAAAAAAGACCTATTAGATTTCTGGCATAAAATGCACTGTCTGCTTTTGTTTCGGAATCTTTTTCTAATAATTGAACAAAAAGTTGTTCAATTTCATCCATATAGGTTTTGAGGAATGTTTGAACTTTTGAATCATTATCTGCCAATTCTGTTCCTACGTGCATTATAAAACAACCATCTTGTTGCTTCCCATTTAAAAAACTATTAAAAAATTGAAACAATATTTCATGTGGCGTTCCTTCTTTTTTCAGCACATCAAAGTTAGCCTGTGCGTATCGTTCTTTATACAACTCTAATGCTGCATAAAGAATCCCCTCTTTATTATCAAACTCTTCGTATAACGAAAACCGGTTAACACCTGTTTCTTCTACAATATCACTAATAGCACATGCCCGAAATCCAGTCGCCCAAAACAATGGAATACATTTTTCTAACACACTATTTCTATTAAACTCTTTATACCTCATGATTACAAACTATTTATTAAAAGTACTGTATCCCTTTTAATTATGAAATAGAATTTTTTAATACCTGAACGCTATTTTTTAATGCTCATCCTTACTCTCCTATATTTGTATCAGAATTTAATATTAACTTAAAACAATATAAAGATGACAAACGTAAGTGTAACAAAATCAATTAATGTATCTGCAAATGATGCATGGGCTAAACTAGCAGCATTTGGAGGTATAGAACATTTTTCTCCTATTGAAAAATCAATAACAGAAGGTGAAGGAGTAGGAGCTAAAAGAACTTGTATAATGCCTGATGGCGCAGAAATTAATGAGGTATTAAACAAACTAGACAACGACAACATGCATTTAGAGTATGAAATTTTAACGGGACCTTTTCCAATGACTGACTACATTAGCGATGTTAATGTTAAAGTAATTGATGCAGAAAATTGCGAGATTACTTGGTCTTCTAATTTCAACCCTAATGAAGGTGCTGAAGATCAAATGAATGAAATACTCAATGGTTTTTATAACACGATGATTGATGGTCTTGAAACCTTGATTAAACAAAACTAAGAGAAACTTATATTTTCAAAAAAAGGTTGTAGTGAAAACTGCAACCTTTTTTTTATTGAGAAAGATTTAATGTGAGCAATGGTAATGTCTATTTCATATTTTCTTAATAGTTTAGCCTCATTATATAACTAAGTTCCTGATTATGAAAAATGCCTTAATACTTTTAATTATTTCTTTTGCTATTTATAGCTGCAACTCTGATGATATGAATAAAATAGAAACTCCTAAAGCAAAAATAATAGCAGAAAAACTAATCACTCATAATGATACTCGAATAGATAATTATTTCTGGATGCGTCTTTCTGATGACCAAAAAAATGCAGCCACACCTGATGCGCAAACCCAAGATGTATTGGATTATTTAAATGCAGAAAATGACTACTTAACGACTGTTATGAAGCATACTGAACCTATGCAGGGAATCCTTTATAAAGAAATAATTAAACGAATTAAACAAGATGATGCATCGGTTCCTGTAAAAGATAATGGTTACATCTATTACGAAAGGTATGAAAAAGGTCAAGATTATGCGTTGTATTGCAGAAAGAAAGATGAAGCAGAATCGCAAGAAGACATTGTGCTAAATGGACCAGAAATGGGGAAAGATGAAGCTTATTTTTCATTGGGTGGCATGAGCGTTTCTATCGACAACCAACTACTGGTTTATGGCGTTGATTTGGTTTCGAGAAGGGAATACACACTATATGTAAAAGACTTAAGTACTGGAAAACTTTTAGCAGATAAAATTGAAAATACTACTGGTGGCGCTACTTGGGCAAACGATAATAAAACACTTTTTTACACCAAAAAAGATCCTCAAACACTTAGAGAATATCAAATATACAAACACATTTTAGGTACAGAACAAAGTGAAGACCAATTGGTTTTTGAAGAAAAAGATGAAACGTTTAGCTGCTTTGTTTACAAAACAAAATCTAAAGAATACTTAATGATAGGTTCTACTCAAACCTTATCTACCGAGTATCGATTTTTAGATGCCAACAACCCTACTGGAGAATGGACTATTCTACAACCAAGAGAAGAAAACCATGAGTATTCTGTTGATCATTATGGTGATAATTTTTATATCAAAACCAACTTAGCTGCTAAAAACTTTAGGTTAATGAAAACGCCTGTTACTGCTTCTATTAAAGAAAATTGGAAAGAAGTAATTCCGCACAGAGCTGATGTAATGTTAATGGGCATAGAAATATTTAAAAACTACCTAGTATTGAGTGAACGCAAGGATGGTTTAAGGAATTTACGAATTATTAAATGGGAAGATTGGTCGGAACATTACATTGAGTTTAATGACCCTGCTTATGCTGCCTATATTGATGCCAATCCGGAATTTGATACAGACACACTTCGCTACAGTTACACCTCATTAACAACTCCTAATACTGTTTACGATTATGATATGAACACCAAAGAAAAAGAACAGCTTAAACAGGAAGAAGTAATGGACTCCAATTTTTCTCCAGATAATTATACTTCAGAGAGATTATATGCTACAGCAAGGGATGGAGTAAAAGTTCCTATTTCGTTGGTATACAAAAAAGGGGTTAAGAGAGATGCCAATACTCCTTTACTGCTTTATGCTTATGGTTCTTATGGATATAGCATTGATCCAGGGTTTAGCTCTGTAAGGTTAAGTTTATTAGACAGAGGATTTGTATTTGCTATTGCTCACATTAGAGGTGGACAAGAAATGGGTAGGGATTGGTATGAAAATGGAAAATTATTAAAAAAGAAAAATACTTTTTATGATTTTATTGATTGCGGAAAGTATTTAATTGAAAACAACTATACCTCAGCTGAACACCTTTACGCCATGGGAGGAAGCGCTGGTGGCTTGTTAATGGGAGCTATCATTAATATGGAACCGAACTTATGGAATGGTGTTGTAGCTGGTGTTCCTTTTGTTGATGTGGTTTCTACCATGCTTGATGAAACCATACCCCTTACAACATTTGAATTTGATGAATGGGGAAACCCTAAAGAGAAAAAATATTATGATTACATAAAATCTTACTCTCCTTATGATAATATAGAAAAGAAGGATTACCCTAATTTATTAATTACAACTGGTTATTGGGATAGTCAGGTACAATACTGGGAACCTGCTAAATGGATTGCTAAACTTCGTGCAAAAAAAACCGATGACAATATGTTAATTATGTTGTGTGATATGGAAGTTGGTCATGGAGGTGCTTCTGGTCGTTTTAAACGTTACAAAAGGGTTGCGTTAGAATATTCTTTCATGCTTAACCTTGAAGGAATATCTTTAAGTAACGATTAATAACCTGAGTTCGATATAGTCAATCTCCACAGAAGCCTTATAAATAGTAAGATTAAGCTACAAAAAACGAAGACTAACTGGTTAATTTAAGGCTTTTTGAAGGTGAAGATTGCTATTTATAAGGCTTTCAAAAGGATTTCTATTGTTTCTCATATATTTCGTTGTGCCTTTTCAAACTATTAATAGTCCTTCAAAACCACGCCTTATCTATGAAAAACAATAAAAACTGTGAGCGTTT
>JAESUI010000259.1 GCA_016763135.1 Flavobacteriales bacterium | reverse complement strand
ATACTGCTGTTGATTTAGATGAAGGAATAGATTATTTGGTGCATGAAAAACAAACTAATTATCGATTTAATTATTCCTACAAAATATCAGAATCTATTAAACTAAAAGGAAGAGTAGAGTTGATTAATTACGATAAAGAAGAATCTCCTTATGAGACAGGATATTTAATTTATCAAGACATAATTTACAAAGCAAAGAGTAGCCCTTTTTCATTTTCTTTTAGGTATGGAATTTTTGATACAGAATCATTTAATAGTAGAATTTACGCTTATGAAAATGATGTGTTGTATGCTTTTTCTATACCAGCGTATTACAATAGAGGGACTCGAACTTACTTAACAGTACGTTATAAAGTAATGCGAGGAATTGATATTTGGCTTCGTTACGGATTAACCTATTATGATAATGTAGATGTAATTAGCTCTGGATTAGAAGAAATACAAGGCAATCACAAACAAGAAATTAAAGCGCAGATTAGGTTTAAGTTTTAGTTAATACATTAAATCATTCAATAATAAGCTTTCCAACCAACGTTTTTTTAGCTGATTGGAGTTGAACAAAATAAACACCACTTGCTAAGTTGCCTCTTTTAAGCTCAATTTTATTCGAGTAAATATTTTCAATCGTTTTTACAAGTTGTCCTTCAATATTAGTGATTGACAAAGTGAAGTTTTCTTTTTCTGAATTTTCGAAAGCGATTGAAATATTATCAATTGAAGGGTTCGGGTAAATAGATATATTTTTAACATCGTTTTTTATTTCAGAAACACCAACAATAGCTTGTGAAACATCAAAAACGTATAGACCAGTATTTCGGTCACTTAATAAAACTGTTCCTGAGGGTAAAAAAGGATAAACTCCCCAGGCTCCTCTAAAATCATCCTCCTGTAAAGGTAAAAATGTATCATAATATCCTGTTTTAACTGGAAAAAGCGGATTGGAAATATCGAATATTTGTAAACCATCATTGTAATAATCGATGTAAACGAAGTCATCTTTAATAAATGCATTATGAGCTACAGAACTATCACTTACTCCAGAGCTTAGTGTTGATTGAATTTGTACTCCTAAAATAGAAACATCACAAACCTTTACTTCTTTTCCATAGGTTTCGTCACAAAAAACATAAACATCACCAGCAGTATTTAACCATCCACTATGGTTATAACCTTGGTCAGCATAAGCTGTAAGAGAGTTCAATGGTATTGGAGAAGACGGGTTTTGGAAATCAGCTACATAAAGGCCGGTTCCACAATTCATATATGCGGTATCGTTTCTAACAAAAATATCGTGTACGTATGGCACACCATTATAATGAGATAATAACTGTGGTGAAGAAGGGTTAGCAATAGAATAAATACTTAAAGCATTACTGTTGGTTCCACAAGCGTACAAACGAGCAGAAGAAGTGTCAATAAATATAGTATGAGTTTTAAAAAATAATGAATCAGAATCATAAACTTTAGATATGGAATCTGGCAAAAAGCTTAAATCAAATATTTGTAGTGTGCTCGGTCCTTCATCACAAACAGCATATAAATAACCATCATAATCTTTATAATCTCTATGGTTAACAGTAAATCCTTGAACTGCTCCTGCAACAGAATCTGCTTGATAGGTGGTGCTTGGATTGGTCACGTCAAATACATGTACTCCATAAGTTGATCCAATAGCGGCATATTCTCTACCGTTTTGAACAAATCCCCACACATCACTATACCTAGCATCTCTAAAATTTATAGTAATATTGGTGTCATTCCACTGGTACAATAAATTTACATTAAGACTCACCTGTGTAAAGGCAGGAGAGGCAACTAAATACAATAAACAAAGGATAATTAATTTTTTCATAGGTTTAGTTTCTGAACCACTTCTTATCTGCATAAAAAGTACCAAAAGGTATTAAAGAAGCAATAAAAGCGCCTATGGTTTTTCCGTAACTCCATCTTAATCTTAAGTGCACAATTAGAAGGTTGATTACATAGAGTACAAAAAGTACTCCGTGAGCCATTCCAACTATTTTTACGGCATCTGGTTTATCGTAATAATATTTTAAAGGCATTGCAATTCCTAAAAGAACTAGGTATGAAATGCCTTCTAAAAAGGCAAGTAAGCGTAAAATGTTCAATGAATTTTTCATAAGATAAATGTACTATTTTTTTCTAGCAATCATCAAACCATCTCTAATTGGGAATAGTACATTTTGTACCCTATCGTCATTGTTAATTTTCTCTGAATAAGCAATTAAAGATAAAGTGTCAGCATCTAAATTTTCACTTGGTTCTATAATTTTACCACTCCATAGTACATTATCTGCTATAATATAGCCGCCAGTTTTTACCTTATCGAAAACTAAATCAAAATAATTAGAATAATTGGTTTTATCTGCATCGATAAAGACCAAATCTAATGTGCCTGGTAATGTTGGAATAATTTCCATAGCATTTCCAATATGGTTTATTATGGTGTTTGTTAAATGTGCTTTTTCAATGTAAGTGCTAACCATAACTTCTAATTCTTCATTAATATCTATGGTGTGAACTTTACCTCCTTCTTGTAACCCTTCAGCCAAGCAAATGGCAGAGTAACCAGTATAAGTCCCTATTTCCAAAATGGTTGTTGGTTGTATCATGTGTGATAGCATGCTCAATACTCTGCCTTGTATGTGACCTGATAACATTCTTGGAATTAGTACTTTTTCCCAAGTTTCATGATTTAATTCTTTTAACACAGCAGGTTCTTCTTCGGTGTTTTTTATGATGTAATTTTCTATTTCTTCAGGCAAAAAATCCATAATTATTCGTTTGGTGAAAATATTAAACTGCTTAATTGTTTTTTATCGAAAATTTCATTGGCAATTTCTTGAAGCTCTTCTCGAGTAATTTCATTAATTTTTTTGTAAGTTTCTTTTAACCCTTCTACTTTATCGTAGACTAGCATGCTTTTTCCCATCCCCAACATTACGTTACAATTGTTTTCTTCTGATAGGGTAATTTGTCCAATTATTTGTTGCTTGGCTTTTTGGATTTGAGAGGTGCTCATTTTTTTATCTCTCAAAATTTTCAATTCTCGGTTTATCAATTTTATACTTTTTTCAATGTGCTTTTGATCAGTACCTAAATAAAGATAGAATAACCCTATGTCAGAAAAAGCAGTGTAAGAGGACTCTATGTTATAGGTGAACCCATATTTTTCTCTAATACCCATATTTAAGCGGCTATTCATTGCAGGTCCACCTAAAATATTGTTTAATAAAATAAAACCATTCTTGTTTTTATGATGAGTTCCATAAGCTATATTTCCTATGATGCAATGTGTTTGATAAACATCTTTTCTTATTTCTTTTTGAATGGCTTGATAGCCTTTAAACGGTAATCTTTTTTTATCATTTGTTTTCTCAGGAATCTCCTTTAGGTACTTATTGCAAAGCTTTTCTATTTTTTTAAAAGAAAGATCTCCAACTATGCTAAATATTATTTGGTTGGTTCGGTAGTTTTCTTTGATAAAGTTTAAAATTTTTTTTCTATCAATTTTTTTAACACTATCAACTGTTCCTAATATGTTCATTCCTAAAGGATGGTCTTTGAAAATCAATTCTTCAAAGTCATCATAAATCTGTTCGTAAGGACTATCTAAGTATGAATTAATTTCATCAATAATTACATCTTTTTCTTTTTTTAATTCACTTTCGGGGTAAGTAGAATTAAAAAGAATATCGGTTAATAATTCTAGGGCTCTTTCAAAATGTTCCTTTGTAAATGAAGCGTAAATACTTGTTTTTTCTTTGGTAGTAAATGCATTTATTTCTCCTCCAACATTATCAATTCTATTTAAGATATGATAAGCTTTTCGTTTTTTTGTTCCTTTAAAAATGGCGTGTTCAATAAAGTGGGTAATACCATTTTTATCAAAAAGTTCATCTCTAGAACCAGTTTTTATGACAAAACCACAGTGTGCAACCTCACTTTTAACATGTTTATGAATAATTCTAATGCCATTTTTAAGTTCTAAAAAATTGTACTCCATCCCTTGTGTTTAAACAAAATTCAAACAAATATAGGTTACTAAAATCAATAGTAGTGTTAATAACTAAGTTAATAACTGTAAATAATGTTGATAACATAAGGACCTTATTTAATATATTTTAGCTTCGATTTAATCTATAAATCTGATTATAAAATGGTTATAAAAAAGTATACAGCAACAATATTGTTAATAATACTAGTTGTTGGTTCTGCATATTCTCAAGACAAGCTTTCAAATAAAGAAGAAAAAAAAATACTTGAAAAAGCTGAGTTCTATTATATTGATGATGAAAGTCATAATATTCCTAAGGCATTAAAACTGTTTGAAAAGTTATCTAAAAATAAACCTGAAGATCCATACTATAAATTGATGACTGGCATCTGTTATTCTCATATGAAAAACAGAAAAGCCGAGGCTTTAGAGATTTTGTTGCAAGTAAAAGTAGAAAGAGTAGACTATAATGAAGTAAATTTTTATTTAGGAAGAGCTTACGCTGTTAACCATAGATTTGATGAGGCAATTTCTACCTATCAAGATTATATTGCTTCGGATGATGTGTCTGATGATAGAAAAGCTGAAGCAAGACAAAATATTATTTATTGTGAAAATGCCAAACTTTATATGAAGGATAGTTTGGAGGTAGATATAAAAAATATAGGGTCACCTATAAATACAGAGTATTCGGAGTATGTTCCAGCTATTACACCAGATGAATCAATGATGATTTATACTTATAGGGGTATAAGAAGTAAAGGGGGGTTATTAGATCCTACCGGAAAGCCTGATAATGATGGTGCATATTATGAGGATATTATGGTGTCTTATAAATTTGGGGATGATTGGTTGGAGCCAGAAAGTATTGCGGATAATATTAATACAGTAGGACATGATGCTAGTATTGCGTTGTCGGTAGATGGTCAGATGTTGTTTATTTACAATCAAGATAAAAAGAATGGTGGTGATATTTATTCAAGTGTTTTAGTTGGAGAAGATTGGAGTAAGCCAGAAAAATTAAAAGGAGAAGTAAATACTGAAGCTTGGGAAGGTAGTGCAACTCTAACAAGTGATGGAAAGATGTTGTATTTTGCAAGTGATAGAGAGGGTGGCTTTGGAGGGAGAGATTTGTATTCTGCTACTTTACAACCAGATAATACTTGGGGGGAGATCAAAAATTTAGGGCCAGTAATAAATACACGGTTTGATGATGATGCCCCTTTTATTCATCCGGATAGAAGAACAATGTATTTTAGTTCGAAGGGACACAATAGTATGGGGGATTATGATATCTTTTATACTTATTTATCTGATGAAGGCTGGGATGAACCAGAAAATGTGGGCTACCCAATAAATACTATTGATGGGGATAGATATTATGTGCTTTCGGCAGATGCAAAAACGGGGTATTATTCCACAGGAGGTAGAAGTGAAGACGCTACACACGATATTTATACTGTTTCTCCAGGGCACTTTGGTAAACGCCCAATTTTGGCTTTAATAGTTGGGGTTACACAAGCTGATGGTGAACTAGTGGAAGCTGATATTACAGTTACTAATGATGAAACAGGAGAATTAGCAGGTAAATTCAAATCAAATTCAACATCAGGTAAATATATGTTAGCTCTTACTCCAGGTAATAAATATAAAATTGCCATTGAAGTTGAAGGCTATGAAACGAAGATAGATTATATTGATATAGAGTCTTTAGCAACTTATGTTGAAGTTGAGCATGATTTTAATTTATATTCAAAAGAGAATGTAGTTGGAATTTCTGATGATTTAGATCCATTGCAAGGGAAAATTGACAATCAAATTGAAAAGTATCGTAGAGAGAATACAAAGGAAGGTTATGAGGAAATGATATATGAAAAAATTCTTAACGAAAGAGGGGATGAAAAAGTAGCTGGTGTGCAATATTTTTTAGATGCTGATTGTATTGATGTAGAAAATACAGATCCAGAGATTTTGGCTAAAATAAATACAATTAGTTATCCAGATGGAACAACAAAGAAAATTATAGGTCCATTTGAAAGTTTATTGGCATCAGAAATTGTAAAACAAAATTTAGTTTCAAAAGATTCTTCATGTAGCAATTTAGAAGTTAAAATAGATGATAATGGTACGGAAAAATCATTTCAGCAATTTTACGAAGAGGAATATACTAAGACAGATTTTTCTGAGACTAAATCTATCCATGACCAATTAACTGGTCTTGACACTGCTGAGGTTGCTGATGCTCATGATGGTACTAGTGCAATTGATTTAGAGGAGATTAAAGATGTAGATCTTGAGAACGAAAACTTGAGAGATGCAGCTGGTAAAACAATAACTGGTTTAACCTTTAAAGTTGAGATAGGTGCAGTAACGGATACCAATGATTTTAAATTACAGTATTTAGAAAAATACGGAAAAATAACAGCAAAATCTTATCCTGATGGGAAAACTCGTTACACTTTTGGTCCATTTAAAACACTTGTTGAGGCTGAAGAGTTTAGGCAAATGTTAGAAGAGAAAGAGGCGGCTCAAAAAGATGCTTTTATAACAGTGTTCGTATTTGGTCAACGAAAAAAAGTAGCTGATATTCCAGATAAACAAAGAGAGGAGTTAGGTATTCCTCCTAAGAAAATTGAGGAACCTTCTAATTATCCTTGTGCAGGTGATGTAAAAGATTTCTCATGGTTTATAGGTAAGGATTTAAATAATAAAACAGTTTATGATAAATTAATTGCTACAGGCGGTAATTCTTGTGCTGAAGGGTTGGAGTTTAAGGTTCAGATTGCAGCTTATCGTTTTCCTAAAAACTACAAATGGGATCATCTTAAACAATATGGAGATCCATTAATATTGGATTATCCAGATGAAATTACTCGATTTACTCAAGGCAGCTTTAATACGTTAGGTTTAGCAGAGGTCTTACGACAAAAAATAATAAAATCTGGTCAAGCAGATGCATGGATAACACCATTTTACAATGGTAAACGAATACTCTTAGAGGACCTATTTGAGGTCAACTTTTACGGAAAGAGTGTAAACTAGAAAAGGGTCGCCTTCGGGCGGCCTTTTTTGTTTTAATTCCAGGAATAATTACATTTTTTTCTTTTCGGTATAAATTTTGATAAATTTGCCTTTAAAATAAAACATGATGAAAAATACATTACTAATTATTCTGTCACTAGTTGCAACAATTGGAATTTCTCAAACAAACTTAGTTCCTAATCCAACCTTTGAAAAAATTGGAAAAAAGATAAAAGGAAAAGGTGAAATTAAAGTTGCTGAACCATGGAGTTCTCCTACTCTTGCTCAAGCAGATTTATATGTAGCTAAAACTAAAAATTATGACATATCCATTCCAGAAAACAGTTATGGCGAGGAAAAGCCAATGAAAGGAACTGGTTATGCTGGAATCATTGCATATAGTTATAAAAACAAAGTTCCAAGAAGTTATCTGCAAGTTCAACTGACTGAGAAGTTAGAAGAAGGCAAGCAGTATTGTGTAACATATCATGTTAGTTTGGCTGATTTATCTAAATATGGAGTTAATCATATGGGGGTGGCAATTACCGATAAAGCTATGACGGCAAATAATTCGGATGTGTTGAAATTTGATTCTTATATAGAGAGTAGAAAACTAACCATTTATGAAACTCAGTTCTATTGGACGCCAGTATGTGGTGTTTTTACTGCAAAGGGTGGTGAAGAGTATCTTACTATTGGAAATTTTTATGAAAATATAGATAAGTATAAAGATCTTAAAAAAATAAAAAGACCAAGAGGGTTTACAAAACCACAAACTTATGATGCATACTATTATATTGATAATGTTTCTGTTGTTTTAAGAGATGATGTTAAAAAGTGTGATTGTGATGTGACGCCTGGAATGGAAAATGCTGAAACTGTAAAAAAAGATTTTAGTAGTGATAAGAATGTTAATACGAAAACGCTTAAAATAATTAATACTGATGGATCATCTACGACAAATGGAGGGAATGATTCTGCGGCTGTAGATTCTTCATCTGTAATTTCAACTCCAGATGCTGATGAAAAAGTTGATGGCATGAAAATAATGTTTGCTACTGGTAAATTTTCTATTGATGGCTCAGTAGGGAAATTAGATAAAGTGGTGATGTATATGAAAGAGAATCCTGATGCTACAATTTACATAGCTGGTTTTATTGATGAGTCTGAGACTAGTATTGATAAGTTGGCAGGAAGAAGAGTTGGTACGGTCTATAAGTATCTTGTTTCAAAAGGTGTAGTAAAAGAACGTATAGAGAGGGAGATTGGAGGGGCTGATTCACCTATTGATAAAAAGAATATTTCTAAAAATATGCGGGTAGAAATTTCTGTTAATTAAAAACAAAAAAATTCAACTAATATTTAACCCATAAGAAATCAACCTTATGGGTTTTTTTTATGTTTTGACCCTATTTATGTAAAAATTATATTTTTTATTAAAAAAAATAGGGGTGTTAATAAATATTCCTCTTTTTTTATTAGATAACCCCTCTTTTAAAATACATTTGCGATTAATTCCCATAGATATTAAAATAAAACCTTAAAAAATGCCAACATT
>JAESUI010000258.1 GCA_016763135.1 Flavobacteriales bacterium | reverse complement strand
AGCGCTTTACAAAAGAGGTGAAGATGGTGTGGTTTTAATTAACCAAGAAAGATGTAGAGCTTGGAGAATGTGTGTTACAGCATGTCCTTACAAGAAATCATATTACAACTGGCACACAGGGAAATCTGAAAAATGTATTCTTTGTTACCCAAGATTAGAATCTGGACAAGCACCAGCTTGTATGCACTCTTGTGTTGGACGTATCCGTTACTTAGGTGTAATGCTTTATGATGCTGATAAAATTGAGCAAGTTGCTGCAAGTGATGATAAAGATTTGGTTAAAAACCATTTAGATATTTACATGGATCCAAATGATCCAAAAGTAATTGAAGCTGCAAGGGCTAGTGGAGTACATGATTCTACGATTACAGCAGCACAAGAATCTCCAGTATGGAAATTTGTTAAAGAATGGGGAATAGCTCTACCATTACACCCTGAATATAGAACACTTCCTAACTTGTTTTATGTTCCGCCAATGTTGCCAGGTATGGCTCAGGTTGATGGAGACGGAATGTACAATACAGCTTCTGATGAATTGTTTCCACCAATCGATCACAACAGGATACCAATGAAGTATTTAGCTTCTTTATTTTCTAATGGAGATACAGATGTTGTTAGAGCTGTTTATGATAAAATGATGGCTGTGAAGCAACACAGAAGAAATGTAACAGTTGGAGATTTGCCTAAAGATAAGGTTGAAGAACTAATGAAAACTGCAAAAATGAGTGCAGATACTGCTAACGCAATTTTCAGACTAACTTCTTTAGCAACGTTTGAAGAACGGTTTGTTATTCCACCAGCACATAGAGAGGAATCTATTGAAATGTTGGAAGCAACAGCAGATCATAAAGGTGAAGCAGGATTTGGATTTAAAGAAAAACCAGCAAGAGGGCTATAATTATGAGCAAAGATCAATATATCATATTATCAGAATTGTTTAAGTATCCAAATGAAGGATACCAAGAAAATGTAAAAAAATGCATGTTTATGCTTCAGGAAAAATACCCTGATGCAGCAAAAAGTTTCGAACGTTTTAATGATTACATTCAAGGTAAAACCTTGTTTGAAGTGGAAGAAGTGTTTGGATTTACATTTCACATACAAGCAATTTGCTTTTTAGATGTTGGTTATGTGTTATTTGGAGAGGATTATACCAGAGGTGAATTCTTAGTAAATATGAAAGCAGAACAAGCTAAAATTAATCATGATTGTGAAGAAGAATTAGCAGATAATTTGCCTCACGTATTACAACTAATGGCCATTTCTGATGATAATGATTTTGTTGAAGAATTAGCTGTTAGAGCTGTGATTCCAGCACTTGAAAAAATGTTAGTTGAATTTAAAGCAAGCCGAACTGAACTTCGAAAAAAAATAATGAAAAAGAAGCAAAAAGCAATCATTATGGAAGATATTAAAGAAGGAAATATTTACCAAAATGCTTTACAAGCTTTATTAATTGTTCTTCAATCAGATTTTGAAGGAGTAAATTTTGGCGATGAGAATATTGAACAATCGCTAAGTAATTTTATTCCAGACTGTGGAACTTGTTAATTAATATTAAAAACAAACTTAAAAATATAAAAAAATGATTTTACTAGAAGCAATGTCACCTTGGGTTATAGATGGTTTTATGTATTTTGGAATTATCTTAGGGATTTTATTAGCCTATGGAATATTTAAAACCTATACAAAGGCTCAAAAATTAATAGAAGAGAATGGTCCTCTACCAGATAAAAAAAGTAATTACGTTGCCATATTTGTTGTTATGTTAATTGTTGCTGGTGGAGTTGTTTTTGGTTTGAAAATAGGCTTAGAAGAAAATGTAGGTTCATTAAATACATTAATGTTTGGAGTATTTCCTTATGTAGCTTTCGCAATTTTTATTATAGGAAGTATCTATAGATATAAAAACAAAGGCTTTCAGGTGTCGTCTTTATCTACTCAGTTTTTGGAAGGTAAACAATTGTTCTGGGGTTCTCAACCATTTCACTGGGGATTGATGGTGTTGTTT
Source organism: Flavobacteriales bacterium (assembly GCA_016763135.1). Classification (GTDB taxonomy): domain Bacteria; phylum Bacteroidota; class Bacteroidia; order Flavobacteriales_E; family Vicingaceae. Next base: position 3,955 of record JAESUI010000258.1, on the reverse strand, counting down.
TTTGGACATTTAATTGCATTCCTTTTTCCAAGAACGCTTATCGCATTTAACGGGGACCCAGTAAGGTTATTGATTTTAGAAATATCTTCATTCGCTTTTGGTTTATCTGCACTATTAGGGTTAATTCTTTTAGTAAAAAGAAGATTGAGTTCAAAACGATTGACTATGGTAGCGAATAAAATGGATATGCTAGTTTATGTGGTATTGTTTATTCAAATAGTAAGTGGGTTGGGCATTGCTCTTTTTGCAAGATGGGGATCTACGTGGTTTGCGAGTTCTTTAACTCCTTATTTAAGATCAGTATTTGCTTTCGATCCAGATTTAAATGTGGTAAACGCAATGCCTTGGTTTGTACAGGTACATATTATTTCAGCATTCTTTATCATAGCAATTATACCATTTACAAGATTTATGCACTTCTTGGTTGCTCCAGTAGATTATATATGGAGAGATTACCAATTGGTAGTATGGAACTGGAATAAGAAAAAGATTAGAAAATCTACTACTTATTTCCCAGGTAAAGAGATTAAAAATCATTAGAATAATAAGTTAGTTTTAACTAAGATTAAGAGGTCTGTTGGAAACAACAGACCTTTTTTATTTTATACTTAAACCTAATAGCTATTAGGTTTGAGTATATGACCTATATCACAAAAAGTCTTGCCATAAAACAATTTTATTCTTGACTCTTCTCATGTTTGCCAGTTTAATACTCACTACTTTTATCATATAATTAATTAGAAATTTAAACTATAAAACAATGAGAAAGGGATTATTTGGAACAGCACTTTTTTTAATATTAGGTGTCTATTCTTATGGGCAATTTACTTTAGATGGTGAAGTAAGACCTAGGTTCGAGTATCGTCATGGATACAAATCAGTAGCAGATTCTGCTCAGGATAATGCAGCATTTGTTGAGCAACGTACGAGACTTAACTTTGGCTATAAAACAGAAGGATACATCTTTAGAGTATCAATGCAATACATTAACGTTTGGGGAAGTCAACCTCAATTGATTAATAATTATGGCAAATTAAATACTAGTGGTTCTTATTTTGATTTTCATGAAGCTTGGGGACAAGCATTAATGACAGAGAATTTATCATTAAAATTTGGTCGTCAAGAAATTATATTAGATGATCATAGAATATTTGGTAGTGTGGGGTGGACAGCACAAGCACGTAGTCATGACGCAGCTATTTTAGAATTTAAAAAGGATAAATTTAAAATTGATTTTGGTGTAGCATATAATCAAGATAATGCAAGCTTAGTTGGTACAGAAGCCCAGTTTGGTAGTTATAAAGCATTCCAGTATTTGTGGTTACACAATGACTTTGGAGAGAACCTTGGAGTAAGTGTATTGTTATTAAACAATGGTAAAGAGCAATTGGATTACGATAGTACAGGAACTGCTGGTGGAACAGCATATTATACAGACAATTATAGCCAAACGATTGGTACACGTTTAACTTACAAGAAAAAGAAATTGTCAGTTGCAGGTGCTTTCTACACTCAAATGGGTGTTGATGGAAATAGAGGGACTTATTTTTCAGATATTGATGGTGAATATGAGAAAGAAATTTCTGCTATGAATTATGGAGTGGATGTTTCTTATAAAATTACAGATAAGTTTACTGCAGGGGTAGGCTATGAGTATTTAAGTGGGAATAGCCAAACAGATACTAGTGCTTCTTACTTAAGAACGAACCATGCATTTACACCATTTTATGGAACAAACCATAAATTTAATGGGCTTATGGATTATTTCTATGTAGGTAACCATGTTGGAAATGTTGGGTTACAAGACATTAATTTAAAATTAAAGTTTAAAGCAGAAAAGTTTTGGGTAGCTGCTGCTGTTCATATGTTCTCTGCTGCAAATGATGTTTGGGACGGATACAAATATGCAACAGATGATGCTGCTGCAAATGTAGTTCTTGGTGATGAACTTTCTGCCGCTACAACTCAAGCTGAAATTGATGCAGCAACTGCTAAGTATGATGCATTTACAGATACAAAATATACAGCTTATACAATGAGTGCAGGATTAGGAACAGAGATTGATTTAACCTTTGGGTTTAATTTATCAAAAGGAGTTGCATTTAAAGGAGGATATTCTGTAATGATGGCAACTGAAACTTTAGCTTACTTAAAAGGAACAACTTATGCTAACGGAGATACAAATTCTGGGCAAGGTAGAGTTGACCAAAACAGTAGTTGGGGATGGGCAATGATAATTGTTAAGCCTACATTTATTGGAGGAAAGAAAGCTAAATCTAAAGTTGAACCTAAGGTTGAAGCGAAGTAATATATTAGTTTAAATAAATTGTTTTAGTAGAACAGTTAATTAGTTAGGTTGTAAAAGAGGTTATGGAAACATAGCCTCTTTTCTATTTATAAATGATGTTATTTACTTTGGTTTATGACATAAATCATGTTAAATAAAAATCACAAGCGTAATTTTATTAAATATATAACGCTTAATTTTATAGAATGAAAATAATAGATACAAAGTCGGGTAATAGATTAGATGCTGAAGGAAAAGCAATCATTAACAAGTTGAAGAAAGATGACCCGCTTCAAAGAGATGTATATAAAGATGATGAATTAGGTGAAAATTCACCTATGGACCCGCCAGATGCTTATGATGAGGATGCTACTAATGTTGATGGAATTAAGTATGAAGACTTAACCACTTCGTTAAAAAGTATGGTTGATGAGCATGATGAATTAACGAAAGAAGCTGAAAAGTTCGAAAAAGCATTGGGCGAATTTCATGAAAGTTCTTATTTGTTTACGCAAGATATTAATGAGAAATTCAATGAATTTTTCAAGTATTTTGACAATCATATTTTACCTCATAATAGAAAAGAAGAACGCCATTTATTTCCAATTTTACATAAGAAATTAATAGAATCAGGAGAGCATAGTCCTAATAAAGAAAAAGAAACGGCTGTAGATTTAATGGAAGATGATCATGTGAAATTTATTCAATTAGCATCTCTTACATTTAACTTATTAGGGTTAGCATCTCGATTGCCAGATGACAATTCAAGAGTAATGACTTTTGATTTGGCTTACCATAATGGGAAAGAGCTGATAGAGTTATTAAGGTTACATATCTTTAGAGAGGATAATACAATTTTCCCGTTAACTCAGAAATTGTTATCAGAAGAAGAATTGGAAAAATTGAACGAAGAGATACACGGTTTTAATGGATGAAATCCCTAAACATATTGTAGACAACTTTGGTAGGGTACACGATTACTTAAGAATATCTCTTACAGAGAGATGTAATTTAAGGTGCTTTTATTGTATGCCTGAAGAAGGAATTAAGTTGCGCGATAAATCGGAATTTATGACTTCAGAAGAGGTGCTTTTTATTGCTAAAAAGTATGTTGAGTTAGGAGTAAAGAAAATTCGTTTAACAGGAGGTGAGCCTCTAATTAAAAAGAATGTAGAAGAATTGATTCGAGAGCTTGGGAAATTACCTGTAGAGCTTTCTATAACTACTAATGCAATATTAGTAGATCAATTTCTTGATGTATTTAAAGAAGCAGGAATTAAAGCTGTAAACGTAAGTTTAGATTCTTTAAAAACGAGTAAAATTGACGATATATCCAGGAGGAAATATGGAGATAGAATTCTAGCCAATATTAATTTATTAATTGATGAGGGCTTTAAAGTTAAAGTTAATGCTGTGATGATGAAAGGTGTTAATGATGATGAGATTATTGATTTTATTGAATGGACAAAAGATAAAGCTATAACCGTAAGATTTATAGAGTTTATGCCTTTTGGAGGCAACAAGTGGAGCTGGGATAAAAAAATCACTCAGCAACAAATGATGGATAAGGTAAACGATTTTTACAATGAAGAAAAAGTGGTTAGTATAACACCTAAGCCTAATGATACAGCTGTAAATTTCCATATAAAAGGGTATAAAGGAAGTTTT
>JAESUI010000257.1 GCA_016763135.1 Flavobacteriales bacterium | reverse complement strand
ATCCTTCTTGTTTTTATCATCTAAACCATAACTCGTTTGAATCATTTCATTTCGCTCTGTTCTGAACATTAAAAGCTTCTCTTTCTTTTTTTCGTCAACTGGAGAAATAAAGAACTTGGTTTTTTTCTGCAATTTATCAGCAACTAATGCTGGTGGATATCCTTTAGGGACCTTATCAACATCAATCGCTGTTTTGTTTACAGTGTGCATATCTAATTGTTCTGCCATTAATTTTTTTCCATTAATGCAATTTTCAATTAATCGAACTATGTTTAAGTTATCTATTTCTTTTGTTTTCGCTTTCGTTTTAAAGGTTTCGTAAGCAATCTGTGCTTTAGCAAAATCCGCCCATAAATGGTATGACCTTGCCATTAAATAATAAACATCATAAGGTGTTTTAGCTGATAATGAAGCCTTTTTTAAATACGACAGTGCTTTTAATTTATTTTGATTGGTATAAAATAATGCCACCCCTTTTCTGTAGTTATAAGTAGGATCATCTCCATCTAACTTTAACAACTGAGAATAAATTTGAATAGCAACTTGGTAGTCTTTTTTTAAGAATGCTTTTTCGGCTAATTCTGGTTTTTTTTTTTCTGCTTCAGCATGAGATTTTATCAATTCATCAATATTTCCAAAATCTGTTTCTTTTAATCTTCTCCTATCTCTTTCCGTATCTTCTCTAAACTCATCTTCAGTAGCTTGATATAACTCTACATGATGCGTTTCTTCTTGATCTTCATTGTAAACCGTTAATAAAAATAAGGTCGGTTCTTTTTCTTCTACTATCCATGTATTTAAACTAAAGTTAACGTTATCGCCATCAATTTTTAATAGGATTTTTTGAGTAGAAATATCTTCTAATACATTAGTACTTGCAAAGCTTGGCACCTCAACAACCCTTTTAATTGGAGCATAACCGTAAGCATTAATTACAAATTCATACTTAACATTAGGAGCCAAAATAATCAGATAATTTCCTGTTATTGAATTGGTATTGTAAATGCCCACCAACTCATCATTAGAAATGTTGTAAACTGCAATTTCAGCTCTACGCATATTAGCAAATCCTTCAACTTCAAAATTCCCTTTAATTAAACAAGAGGATATTCCACTCTGGTTTGTTCGGGCTTTATACATGGTATACTTCCCATTGGTATTATTTCGATTTGAAACAAAATAGTAAACATCATTCTTAGTAGAATCGTTCCCTAACAAGATTGCAGCAGCACTTTCTTCTTGAGTTAAGAAAAAACTAGATATTAAAGTTAAAACAGAAAGTAAGCGCTTCATTTTCAACATTTGAGAAGTTGAAAATAGTAAATATTAAATAAAGATTTTACTGATGTTTATAAATTTGGTATTTTCTAAACTTTGTTTAAAATTTCAGCAGCTTGATGAAGTGTCTCTTCTTTTTTAGCCACACAAAAACGTAATATTTTTTCGTCTACTCTTTGGTGATAGAATACAGAAACTGGAATTGATGCAATTTTATGCTTTTTGGTTAACTCAATAGCAAAATCTGTATCACTCATATCTGTAATTCCTTTATAACTAAATAGCTGAAAATATGTTCCTGAAGAAGGTAAGACCTCGAACTTTGAATCTTTCACCAATGAAGTAAATAAATCTCTTTTGCTTTGATAAAATGAATTTAAACTCAAATAGTTGTCTTCATTTTTTAAATATTCTGCTAATCCGTATTGTACTGGAGTGTTTGCAGAAAAAACAATAAATTGATGTGCTTTTCTAAACTCAACCATTAAATTTTTTGGAGCTAAACAATAGCCCATCTTCCACCCTGTATTGTGAAATGTTTTACCAAAAGAGGAAATGATAAAAGAACGCTCAGCTAGTCCTGGATATTTAGAAACATTTTGGTGTTTTTTTCCATCAAAAATGATGTGCTCATAAACCTCATCGCTTATTAAAACAATATCCGTATCTGAAACAATTTTTTCTAATGCCAACATATCTTCCTCTTCCAAAACAGTTCCTGTTGGATTATGAGGAGTATTAATAATTATCATTTTAGTACGTTGGGTAATTAGTTTTTTTACAACCTCCCAATCCACTTTATAATTTGGCGCATGCATTTGAACAAAAACTGTTCTACCTCCATTTAATTCAATTGCTGGCTCATAACAATCATATGCAGGGGTAAAAATAATTACCTCATCTCCTTCTCTTATAGTTGCGGCAATTGCAGTGTAAATTGCTTGAGTTGCACCCGCTGTTATGGTAATTTCTGATTCTGGATGATAAGTTGTTCCGTAAAGTTTTTCTGTTTTTTCAGCAATTTGCTCTCTTAATGGAAAAATTCCAGGCATTGGAGCATATTGGTTCAAGCCTTTTTTCATCGCATCATTAACCAGACCCATCAATTCTGCTGAACTCTCAAAATCAGGAAATCCCTGCGAAAGGTTTATCGCATTGTTCTCATTTGCCAGCTGACTCATTACCGTAAAGATAGTAGTACCAACTTTAGGTAATTTAGATTGTATTGTATTTGGATAATCTGGCATATTTTTTTGAAAGACGACAAAAGTAACAAAACAGTTGTACCCATTTATAAAATATAACAAAAGAAAAAATTTAGGCTTTTTTCAATCTTACTATAGTGTTACTCTGAATACTACAGATTACATATTCATGAGCATCTTCACACCAAGCAATGTAACACTTTGAATGATACATTAATTGATTCTGTTAATTTAAACGTATTATATATTAAAAAAAATTACTGCCACAAATGAAGAAGAGTTTGAAAATTACGAAACCGACTATGGTGGGTTTTAAAATTAAATTTCTGTTAAATTCATGAGGAAATAGACACTAAAAATTAAATCGGTATTTAAATTGCTACATTTAACTACTAATTAAACTCAAAACATGAAAAAAATACTAATTGCCGCAATCGCATTATGCTTTATTGGAACAACTGTGCAAGCACAAAGCTGGAGAGATAGATTAAAAAAGGCTACCAAGAGTTTTGTTGATGGAGACTCAACAGCCATAGCTGCAAAAGCTAAAAGAGACTCGATTGCAGCTGCAGCAATCATTACGGAACCTGTTAAACCAACAGTGTCGACAAGTCCCGTAACTCCCCAAAACAAACCAACAACTAAACCTGTCATTTTAACCCCAGGTTCAACTACTCCAAAACCTCCAAATGGAGGTACTTCAATTGGTCCTAAACCCACAATTCCATTTACTGGATCATCCCCAACAAATTCATCCAATTCCAATCCTTCTAATGGAAAGCCGCCTAAAGCTCCTCCGGCAGCACCTTCTGGGGGTTCGAACATAATAACTCCATCCACACCACCTCCACCTGCTCCAGCAGGTTCTTTTGGTGATGTAAAAGGAATTCCTGCAAATGCAGAAAAGACCATTAATTTTTCTAACACATCAAATGTTGCTGTTGTAAGTGCTGCAGAAACATTTTTGGTTAGAGATGGCAATGCTGTTTATGCGACCACAAATTTTAAAGCTCCTATTCAACAGGCGTTTCAATACTTAATTCCAACTTTAGTTATTTGGTTAGATGGTGAATTGATTTATCTTTCTCCAAGAACTGATTTAATGAGTTCTCAAGAAACAACTATAAAATTTCAGATTTTACCTGAAGAAGACTCTAAAGATGGTGAAGCAGTTTGTTTCCAAGTATTAAATAATATGCTTTCAAAACTTACTCCAGGCAACCATAAGTTAATCGTTGGCTGGACTGCTAGTGGTGGTCATACTTATGATGCTTTAGGTTGGTATGGTGAAATAAACCTTGCTGCAGGAGATTTTAATCGATGGACAGCTACTGCTAATAATGTGCATGCTGGTAATGTTTCAAAAAATGAATTGCCAAGTGCGTTTACTTCAAACCCTACACTGGAATCTAAAATGGTTGCTACAACTAACCGTTATGCAAGATCGCAAGGGTGGAAAGAAATTTTCAGTAAAGCGGTTATCACTTCAGACTGGTATACTATTAGACACGAACTTACTGGTGTAATTTTAGGAAGAAAACGCTCAGCCTCTATTTGTGCAACTTGGCCAGATGGTCATTGTACTTTCCAAGACATGGGGTTTAAGCAAGATTATGATGGTTCAAAATACTCTTCTACCCTTATATGGAATGGAGTTGGTAGTCAAACCGAAATTGAATGCCATAAAATAAAGTAATTAAAGTTCTTAGTTCGAAAGAGGGTCGTTGCGCAAGTGGCAGCTCTTTTTTTTATGAACCAAACAAATTAGTATCGCTCTTTATTTGTTCATATCCTTCATCAATTAAAAGATTATTCCCTTCAGCAGCATCTACAGCTAACTCATCGCAACGTTCATTAAACACGTTGCCTGCGTGTCCTTTTACCCAATTAAATTTTACTTTATGCTTAGGGTAAATAAGTAAAAAACGTTTCCAAAGGTCTATGTTCTTCTTACCCTTAAATCCTTTTTTCTGCCATCCAAAAACCCAGCCTTTTTCTACAGAATCTACTACATATTTTGAATCTGAAAAAACAGCGACATCTGCTGGAGCATTTTTAATTGATTCCAATGCAACAATAACACTCAATAATTCCATTCGATTATTCGTGGTTAATCGAAATCCTTCTGAAAGTTCTTTTCGGTGCTTTCCACTCATCATTACAACTCCATATCCTCCATTACCTGGATTTCCTTTTGCTGCACCATCTGTATATATTGTAATCTTAGCCAATTAGACCCATAATATTAGTTGTAAAAAGCTTCACTGCTATCGCCAATAAAATTACACCAAATACTTTACGCAAAACAGCTATTCCTCCATTTCCTAATACTTTTTCAATTTTACCAGACAATTTAAGCACAACGTAAACCAAAATTATGTTAACAACAATGGCAACAATTATGTTTTGAACTGCGAATTCTGCCCGCAAAGAGAGTAAAGCTGTCATTGTTCCTGCCCCAGCAATTAATGGAAATGCTATAGGCACAATAGATGCAGTTTCTGGTGCATCATCTTTATATAATCTTATTCCCAAAATCATTTCTAATGCCAAGAAAAACAAAATAAAAGCACCAGCAACTGCAAAAGAATTTACATCAATACCAATTAGGTGCAATATAGACTCTCCTAAAAATAGAAAAGTGATCATAATAAATAATGCAACTATACTCGCTTTTCCTGATTGAATTTTACCAACTTTTTGTTTTAAATCTATGATAATTGGAACAGATCCAACTATATCAATTACGGCAAATAATATCATTGATGCCGATAATATTTCTGTGAAATTAAATTGTAACATAACTACTATTTTTAAATTTTAAAGCCGGCAAACGTAGGCAAATAATTAATACAAAAATCTTTTTTTGAATTAATTTTAAAGAAAATTTCAATTGCAATATAAACGACTGGTTTTTAGTTGTTTATTGAGTGTATTTTAAGATGTCTTTGCTTCTAAGGGATTTGAATTCCGACTAAAAGAACATCATCAATTTGCTCATTATCACCTCGCCAATTATTAAACGCTTGCTCTATTTTTTGGCTCTGAATATTCATAGTTTCTTTGCAATGATCAAGTAACAATTTTTTTAATCGATCTCTTTTAAATTTTTTATTTTTCTCCCCTCCAAATTGATCAGTGTATCCATCTGTAAACATATAAATTTGATCTCCACTCTTTAAATCGATAGTCACTCCCGTAAATGTTTTATCCTTTCCGAAACCACCACCTACAGAAATACGATTACTGTTGTAAACAGTTAATTCATTGTCTCTTATAAAATACAATGGTCTATAAGCCCCTGAATAATGGCAAACCCCTTCTTTTAAATTAACCGCAATTAGTGCTAGATCCATACCATCAACAGAGGTGTGGTCATCATCATCTACATTTTGCCGCAACGCTTTTTGCATCTCCTTATCCAGCTCAGTAAGTGCTTGTTCGCAACTTTTCATCTCTTCCTTTTCCACAATTTTACTGATAAGAGTTGCTCCTATCATACTCATAAAGGCCCCAGGAACCCCATGCCCTGTACAATCAGCACATGCCATAATAAAATAATCTTCTACTTTATCAAACCAATAAAAATCTCCACTAACAATATCCCTTGGTTTATAAAGTATAAAAGAGTTTTTAAATTCTGATTTAAATATATCCAAAGGAGGCAAAATAGAGGTCTGTATTCGTTGGGCATACTTAATACTATCCATTACATCTTTATTCCGCTCAGATAATTCCTTATGTATATCTTCTAGCTCCAACTTTTGATTTTCAACTTTTTCTTTTTCAATAGTTATGTCTTTTGTTCGAGATACTACAATTTCTTCTAAATGCTTTTTAGATTGTAAGAGCCTATAAGTTGCTAGTTTAATAATTAGGTAAAGCAATACAATAAAAGCAAATGCATACATAAAATAAGCCCACGTTTCTCTATACCATGGAGGGAGAACTATAAATGTAAATTGGTCTTCTTTACTTATTTGATTGTAAATGTTTTTAGCTCGCACTCTAAAAACATATTCATCTTCAGGTAAATAATTATATTCTTTATGGCTTAACGAAGTCCATTCTGACCAGTCTTCATCATATCCTTCTAAAAAATATTGATATTTATTTTCTTTCTCATTCCCATAGCTTGCAGCAGAAAATGTAAATGAGGTGGCATTATCTCTAAATAAAAACGTAAAATTATCAAGGTTTGATTCCTTGTTATTACCATAAGAAATTATTGAATCTGTATGAAGTACTACCTTTCTAATATTAACATTATATCTTTTTCTCTCATTAACATCTTTATTATAATCATACCTAACCAACCCTTCCCCGCCAGGAAACCAAATAATACCACTATTTTCAATATAAGGAGAACTTACATGACTGATTTTCTCATTGATTCTTGTAAAAGGAGCTTCTTTAATTTTATATGTTCCATCTTCTGATTTTAATGCTAAAAATTGGCCTTGAAGTTTGTCATGATGATAATGAACCCATAAATTTCCTTTACTATCTTCCTGCATTCTTCTAATAATAAAACCTGCTGGTAAATTTTCAATCTTAAATGAATGGTCTAGCTCCAGCTTGTCATTTTTATCAATAGACAACAAGCCTTTCTCTGATGTAAAATAAATTTTACCCCCTATATTTATTACTTCTTCCGAAGATAATTTCTCTCCATATTCAATTTTTTTATACGATAAAGGATAGTTTTTTTCCTTATCAAAAGATGTATGATCAATCTTGATCAAATAATCAAATGCTGTAGCAATCCATAAATTTCCATTCTCATCTTCTCCCATTTGATGACTTTCTGTGTTATATTCATCAAATTGATGTACTACTTTTACTTCGTTATTCTCTGTTACTTCTGCTATAGCAACCCCATTTTTTAATGCTAAGTATATTCTGTTTTCATCTGAACTAGATTGTAGCATAGAAAAAACAGCATTAGAGTTAAAGCTTTTGATTCTTTTAATCTTGTTATCTTTTATCTCATAAAATCCATGGCTCCCCCCAACCAATAAATGATCTTTAACAACTATAAAATCCCAAAATTGATCATCTGTATTTTTAAATGGCTTAAACTTTTTTTGAAGTTCTAACTCATTCTTGTCTAAATAATAAATCCCATTTCCTGTTGCAATATAAATCTGTTCATTGTATCTTATTACATCTCTGGTGTACCCAGCAATTCCATTTTCAGAACCAAAAAAAGTGAGTGGTAAATTCAAATCTATATAAGATATCCCCACAGCTGTTCCTGCCCATAACCCGCCATAGTTATCTTTAAAAACATATTTTACATTATTGTTTTGTAAGCCATTCTCCTGATTAATATGCCTCACTAAATCACCATTCCTATCAATAACATATATTCCTTTTTTTAAAGTCGCTATTACTAATTCCCCATTCTCTGAAACTGTTCCATGATATACTTTGTTGTTTTTAATTTCTTCATTCACACTATTTTTAAAAGGTAATATCTCTCCCGTACGAATGTTATGAATTTCTAACCCTTCATTTCTTGTTGCAACAATAATGTTGTCATCATCATAAGGTAGTATCGAATAAATGGTTTTTCCCTCATAATGCAAACCTCCAACAACAGGCACAAATTTGTCTTTCTTAAAAACATGGAGACCCTTATTAAGTAATACTAAATATAAATGCTGATTAACATAAAACCCCAAATGAGCCGTTATGTCATCATAATTATATACATCTATCTGATTGTTATGCCATCTATAAATTCTTTTAAATGTGAGAAAAAATACTCCTTCATTTGTTGCATAAACATTCCAAACGTCAGTAAAATCTTGATTTTCTTCAGCTAAATCTTTACTTAATGACATATAAATTGGCCGTTTTAGAGAATCTATCCCTATGTAACCAAATTCATTTTTTGCCCCTACATAAACAACTCCATTTTTATCAATATCTAATGCTCTAACCGTAGTTTCATTATCTATAGAAATATTTTGCCAAGAAGAACCATCATATTGTAACACGCCTCCTGACGTGCCAAAATACATGAGTCCATTGTTATCTTGAGTAATGTCCCAAATAGTAGCTGCAGAATTATATTCTTTAGGAGAGTAATTTTTGATATAAGGATTCCCTAATTCATTTTGCGCAAAAACACCTGAACTAATTAGGATAATCAATCCCAATAAATATTTAATCACTCTTGTAATCATCGTGCATTGCGAATTTACAATTTCAAATCCTTAATTACAGCGTATTTTTTTTATTTTTACTACCTGTTAGAATCATACTTATGGAGGAAAAATTTAATCAGCTTAACGCTAAAATAGAAGAAGCCAAGTTAGGTGGTGGAGAAAAAAGAATTGAAGCTCAACATGGCAAAGGAAAACTTACTGCTCGAGAACGTATTCACTTCTTAATAGACGAAGGTACATTTCAGGAAATGGGGATGTTAGTTACACACCGTTCAACTAATTTTGGGTTAGATAAAACCAAGTTTTTAGGTGATGGGGTTGTTACTGGTTATGGAAATATAAATGGACGATTGGTTTATGTTTTTTCTCAAGATTTTACAGTTTTAGGAGGTTCATTGGCTGAAGCTCATGCTGAGAAAATTTGTAAAATAATGGATATGGCCATGAAAATTGGAGTTCCTGTAATTGGACTTAATGATAGTGGTGGAGCACGTATTCAAGAAGGTGTAAGATCATTAGCT
>JAESUI010000256.1 GCA_016763135.1 Flavobacteriales bacterium | reverse complement strand
TTGGTGCATCTTTAACCTGACACATTCTAAATAAATCACCAGCTTCAACATTTTGCTCTATTAAAACTGTTCCGTCTACATCAACAACCTCAACTTTACCGTTTCCTTTTAATTGAAATGTTTTATCGTGAGAGCCATATTCTTCTGCTTTTTGGGCCATTAATCCAATATTAGGAACTGTCCCCATTGTTGTTGGATCAAACGCTCCATTCTTTTTACAGAAATCTATTGTCGCTTGGTAAATACCAGCATAACACCTGTCCGGGATAATTGCTTTAGTATCTTGTTGCTGTCCTGCTGCATTCCACATTTGTCCTGAAGTACGAATCATTGCAGGCATAGATGCATCAATAATTACATCACTCGGAACGTGTAGATTTGTTATTCCTTTATCAGAATTAACCATTGCCACTGCTGGTCTACTTCCATAAACTGCATCAATCGCAGCTTTTACTTCGTTTTCTTTTTCGTGACCAGCAATTTTTGTGTACACATCACCTAAACCGTTGGTAGCAGTAATTCCTAATTCATTAAATAAATCAGCATACTTTTCAAAAACATCTTTATAAAAAACTTCTACAATTGCTCCAAAAATAATTGGATCAGAAACTTTCATCATTGTTGCTTTCATATGTACAGAAAACAACACTCCGTTAGCTTTTGCATCTCCAATTTCTTTGGCAATAAAACTTTTTAATTTTGATAAACTTAAGACTGATGCATCAATAATTTCTCCAGCTAATAAAGGTGTAGAAGCTTTTAGCACTTCTATTGACCCATCATTACTTACAAACTGAATTTTTACATCTGTAACATCATTTATGGTAACAGATTTTTCACTTCCGTAAAAATCCCCTTCACTCATACTCGCTACATGAGTTTTAGAATTGTTTGCCCAAGCACCCATACTGTGTGGATGTTTTTTTGCATAATTCTTAACTGCTTTAGGCGCTCTACGATCAGAATTCCCTTCTCTTAATACTGGATTAACTGCTGAACCCAATACTTTAGAATATTTTGCTTTAGTAGCATCATCACCTGGGTAACTTGGAATATCATAACCTCCAGCTTGTAATTCTTTGATTACTGCTTGCAGTTGTGGAATGGAAGCAGAGATATTTGGTAACTTAATAATGTTTGCGTCTGGTGATTTTGCCAATTGACCTAATTCTGCCAATGCATCACCTATTTTTTGATCATCTGTTAAACATTCTGGGAAATTTGCTAAAATTCTACCTGCTAAAGAAATATCTTTTATTTCTATTTCTATACCAGAAGGCGCTGTAAAAGCTTTTACTATTGGTAAAAAAGAATGTGTGGCTAACATTGGAGCCTCATCTGTCATTGTATAGATAATCTTTGTCATTTTTAGTATTTTTAGCTGAATAAATGAGGTGCGAATGTACTTATTTAAGTGCTTTTTTTCAAGGTTTTAATAGCAATATATCTAGTAAATAATAATAACTTTACCCTCGAAAAGATTTTTTTGCAATTATTACATTCAAATTGTTTGAATATTCAAACAAAAATGATTTATTTTGCAGTCCTCAAATTTAAAAGAGAAAAGAGATGTCAAGAGTTTGCGATTTAACAGGAAAGAAAGTAATAACAGGTAATAATGTTTCTCATTCAAAGAGAAGAACTAGAAGAAAGTTTTACCCAAACTTACAAACTAAGAAATTCTATATCCCAGAAGAGGATAAATGGATTACGCTAAAGGTATCTGGTTCAGCTTTAAGAAATATTAACAAGCTTGGTATTTATGCTTGTATTAAAAAAGCTAAAGCTAAAGGATACATGTCTTAAGATATTAATATAATTACTAAAACGCTGTTACTAATGTAATAGCGTTTTTTTATATTCAATATATACTAATAAGTTATTGATAACTTTAACCTTGCTCGTTTGTTTTAATATATGAAGCCTATTAATTTCGTTTACAGAAATGAAACAAACACTTCTTATATTATTTCTTATTCCTTTTTCTTTATTAGCACAAGAGATTAAGATTAATTTCGTGTTAGATTCACTTACAATAAGTAAGCCCCACTCCATTTATGATGCCGATCTTTTACCAGCATCTTTCTTTGCGAAAAATAGACAGGCCCTTAGGGATTCTATGCCAAAAAATTCTGTAGCTATTCTTTTTTCCAACCCTATTAGAAACAGGTCTAATGATGTAGATTACGAATATCATCAAAATCCAAATTTTTATTATTTAACTGGATTAAGAGAACCTCACTCCGTAGTTATCATTTATAAAGAACATCAAGAATTTGAAAACAACTTAGCGACTAATGAGATTCTTTTTCTTCAAAAAAAAGACAAGAAAAATGAACTTTGGACAGGGAAACGACTAGGTATTGAAGGTGCTGTTGTCAGCTTAGGAATAGCCACTGCAATGGAAAACGAAGCATTTTTAAGCTTTGAAAATGAGTATGGAGATTTTGATGAAATATTAGTTTTTGAAGAAATTACTGATATTAAAAATACTTTTGAAAAAGGAGATTTATTTGGATTACTTCAATCGTTTAAGGCTACATCACAAAACCTAAAGAATATTAACACTCGTAATTTGCGAACAATAATGGCAAGCTTAAGACAAATAAAATCTGAAGAAGAAATTGTCTTGTTAAGAAAAGCAATTGACATGACTTGTGAAGCCCAAATTGAATTAATGAAAGCTCTAAAACCATCAATGACTGAATATGAATCGGAAGCCATTGTAGAGTATGTATTTAAGAAAAACGGAGCTGAACATACTGGATTCCCTTCTATTTTAGGTGGTGGCGAAAACAGTTGCATCATTCATTATACTAGCAATAGAAAAAAATTAACTGGAAAAGACATGCTGGTTAGCGACATAGGAGCAGAATACCATGGCTATACAGCAGATGTTACCAGAACAATACCTGTAGATGGACATTTCTCTAAGGAAGAGAAAATCATTTATAATATTGTTTTAAAAGCGCAACAAGCAGGAATTGATTCTTGTAAAGTGGGCAACAAGTTTTGGACGCCACATAATGTTGCTACAAAATAATTACTGACGAATTAATGGCTTTAGGGATTATTGAAAAATACTACCACGTTCAACGATATTTTATGCACGGTACTTCGCACTATTTAGGATTGGATGTTCATGACCCCGGTTTACACGGAAAATTACAAGCAGGGAACGTCATCACCGTTGAACCTGGAATTTATATTCCAGAAGGTGCTGATTGTGACCCAAAATGGTGGAACATCGGAATACGAATTGAAGATGATATTTTGATTACCCTAAACGGACCAGAAAATTTATCAGCTAAAGCTCCTCGTAATATTGAAACGATTGAAGCATTGATGAAAGAGACGAGTAAGTTTGAGTAAAAAACCCCTCTTAATCATCTAGATGGGGAGAAACGCAGATGTCATCCTGATTCCGATAGCTATCGGAATATCGAAGGATATTTGGAATATCTTATTTCAAAAAATTCTAATTCGCAACCTCACTCAAAAATTTAATACGTAGCAAACGCATTTCTTCTTCAGAAAAAGAATCTTCAAATTCTTCTAAAGCATCATCAACATCATCACTTTCTGCTTCCATAAAGTATTCAAAAACTTCTTCCTGATCTTCCTCATCAATCTCTTCATTGAGGTAATAATTCATGTTTACTTTGGTTCCTGAAAGTACAATGTGTTCTATTTCAGTTAAAATATCACTCACTTCTTTTCCTTTAGCTTTTGCAATGTCTTCAATAGGTATTTTACGATCAATACTTTGTATCACAAACACCTTTAATCCAGATTTATTAACAACAGATTTCACTACCATATCTAAAGGTCGTTCAATCTCATTATCTTCAACATAACGCTCTATTACTTCTAAAAATTCTTCTCCAAATTTCTCTGCCTTTCCTTGCCCAACTCCAGAAATATTAGTCAGTTCATCCATAGTAATTGGATAACGTGTTGCCATATCTTCTAAAGATGGGTCTTGAAAAAGTACGTAGGGTGGTAATTTTTTTTCTTATGCAATAGATTTTCTTAAATCTTTAAGAATATTAAACAACATTTCATCAGCTGCTCCTGCACTTCCTTTATGAGAGATAATAACATCTCCATCATCAATATCACTATAATCGTGTGCTTTTACTAAGTCAATTGAAACTGGTTTTTCGATAAATGCTTTTCCTTTATCACTAACTTTTAGTATACCGTAATTTTCTATCTCTTTAACAAGGTAACTGTAAATAATGCACTGACGAATAATAGCATCCCAATACTTCTCATCTTTTTCATTTTCTATATCTTCTCCTTTTCCAAAAAACTTATGTGCATCGTGCCCAAAAGATTTAATATCAGAACTTGCAATTCCAGCAACAAAATTGGCAACGTATTTTGCTTTAAACACTTCATTCAAACCTAAAATACATTCCAACAATATTTTTACATCCTCTTTCCCTTCAAATTTTTCTTTAGGATGAGCACAGTTATCACACATTCCGGTATCATTACAATCTGAATCAGTGTACTCTTCTCCAAAATAATGCAACAATTGCTTCCTTCTACAAACTGCTGTTTCAGAATAAGATACCATTTCAAAAATCAATTGTAATCCTATTTCTAACTCTGCAACTGGTTTTCCGTGCAAGAATTTCTCCAACTTTTCGATGTCCTTATAACTATAAAAAGCCAAACAAATTCCTTCTCCACCATCTCTTCCTGCTCGTCCGGTTTCTTGATAATAACTTTCTAAACTTTTGGGTATATCATGATGAACAACAAAACGAACATCTGGTTTATCTATACCCATTCCAAATGCAATTGTTGCCACAATTACATCAGCATCTTCCATTAAAAATGCATCTTGATTTCGAGCTCTTGTTCCGGAATCTAACCCTGCATGATAAGGCAAAGCATTAATTCCATTTACTTGTAGTAACTCCGCAATTTCTTCTACCTTTTTCCGACTCAAACAATAAACAATTCCTGATTTTTTATCGTGTTGTTTTATAAATCGTATAATTTCTTTTTTTACATTCTTTTTAGGTCGTATTTCATAATAAAGATTAGGTCTATTAAATGAAGCTTTAAAAACTTTAGCTCCAACCATTCCTAAATTTTTCTGAATATCTTCTTGAACTTTTGGAGTTGCTGTAGCTGTTAGTGCAATAATAGGCACTCTGTCTATTGCTTCTATAATCGACCTTAATCTTCTATATTCTGGTCTAAAATCATGTCCCCATTCTGAAATACAATGTGCTTCATCAATACCAAAAAATGAAATTTTAATCCCTTTTAGAAAAGCTACATTTTCATCTTTGGTAAGTGATTCTGGCGCAACGTATAACAATTTTGTTATCCCGCTACTTACATCTTCTTTAACTTGTCTTGCTTCTGTTTTCGTTAGTGAAGAGTTATAAAAATGAGCAATCCCATGCTCTGACGACAATCCTCTAATCGAATCAACTTGGTTTTTCATCAAAGCAATAAGTGGTGAAACAATTATTGCTGTTCCTTCTGAAATTAATGCTGGTAGCTGGTAACATAAAGATTTACCACCACCAGTAGGCATTATCACAAAAGAGTCTTTTCCTTCTAATAGGTTTTGAATAACTAATTCTTGTTCTCCTTTGAAGGTATTAAAACCAAAATACTTTTTTAGATAATCTGTTAACGGGGCGTTTAACGTTTGCATTAAATTGTAGTTTCTTTTTTATTCATTTACATTTGTACATAAATATACGACAAATAAATTATTATAAATTTATTTTTTATTAAAATTAATCAACCGTTTTGAGTTCAGAAGAAGAGATAAAAAACATTGCAAAAAAAACGCTAGAAATTGAAGCCTCTTCTATTACTGGTTTGTTAAAGTATATAAATGATGATTTTGTTAAAACTATTCAGCTTATATTAACATCTAAAGGAAGAGTAGTTATCACTGGGATTGGAAAGAGCGCAAATATTTGTCAAAAAATTGTAGCCACCTTAAATTCCACAGGCACCCCTTCTATATTTATGCATGCTGCAGATGCTATTCACGGAGACTTAGGCAATGTACTTAAAGATGATGTTGTTATTTGTATTTCTAAAAGTGGCGATACCCCAGAAATTAAATCATTAGTTCCATTAGTTAAAAGTTTTGGAAATAGTTTAATTGCCATTACTGGTAACCCGACATCCTTTTTAGGGAAACAATCTGATTATGTATTGAACACTTATGTAGAAAAAGAAGCTTGCCCTAATAATCTGGCACCAACAAGCAGTACTACTGCTCAACTGGCAATGGGAGACGCTTTGGCAGTTTGTTTATTAGAAAGCAGAGGTTTTGACAGTAGTGATTTTGCCAAATTTCACCCTGGTGGAGCATTGGGAAAAAAATTAACCTTAAAAGTTGGCGACCTTTATCCAAACAATGAAAAGCCAGAAGTAGCTCCAAATAGTTCCATTAAAGATGTTATTGTAGAAATTTCATCTAAAAGATTAGGGATAACTGCGGTAATTGAAAATAATAACATTTTAGGAATTGTTACTGATGGAGATTTAAGAAGAATGTTAGAGAACTCTTCTGATTTTGATGGTTTAACTGCTAAAGACATTATGAGTATTGCTCCTAAAACTATTGGAGAAAATGAAATGGCTACAACTGCTCTAACACAAATGCAGAACAATAACATTACCCAACTTATTGTTGCTGATGGAAATACTTATCTTGGAGTAATTCACTTACATGATTTACTGAAAGAAGGGATTGCATAGTTTATGGTTTATGGTTTATGGTTTATGGTTTATGGTTTATGGTTTATGGAAAATCTAAAACCCAATCATAAAAAACGATACACGAAACTACCTCAACACCAACAACCTTTCCGAATCTAACTTTATAAATATAAAGAGGAGTATCGTAAACGACCATAACGAAGAACCTCCATAACTAATAAATGGTAGTGGAATTCCAATAACTGGAGCTAACCCTATAGTCATTCCAATATTTATTAAGAAGTGAAAAAACAATATAGAGGCCACCCCATAACCATAAACTCGACTAAAAATGGAACGTTGTTTTTCTGCTAAAAAAAGTATTCTTAAAAACAAGGTTATATAAATAGATACTAGAAGAAATGTTCCTAAAAACCCCCATTCTTCACCAATGGTGCAAAAAATAAAATCGGTGCTTTGTTCAGGAACAAAATCATATTTAGTTTGCGTACCCTCTAAAAATCCTTTCCCAGTAATACCACCCGAACCGATTGCAATTAATGATTGCTTAATGTTCCATCCATTACCCTGTCTTAGTTCTCTTAAACTGTACCTTTTTGCACCAATATCATCTCTTATTTGTTGTTTTTCTTCTGAGGTAATTCCTTCAATATCTCTTTCTATCTTAAGCTCTTCTATCTGTTCAATCAACTTATCCTCTTCTCCTAAAAGCACTGTAATCCTTGTTCTTTGATGTTCTTTCAATACCTTGTTAAAGGTAAAATCAATACTAAAAATATATAAACACGTTAATACAAAAATTGAAATACCTATAAAGTGAGTTACCTTACCTTTCATTTCTTTTTTGGCTATTACATATATTCCTGGAAGGGATAACAACCCTCCAATTCCATAGTAAACTACACTAGGTTCTAATTCGTAATTATAAAACAGGTAGGTTAAAATTGAAAATGCGACCAATGAAATAAGTGCAATTTTTAAATTAAATTTAATAACTGTATAAAAGAGAATAAAAGTAAATGCCGCAACTATAATAATATTAATTGGACCAAAAATGAGGGTTAACACAAACACCAAAATTGCCAAAATTCCAAATAAAAGAATATTTCCAGACAAGCCTTCTCTATATAACACAAAAATAAATGCAGCATAAACCAACGTTGAACCAGTATCGTTTTGCAAAAGAATTAGAACTGCTGGAATACCAATGATTAACATTGCTGTTAACTTTGTTTTAATATCTTCCATCTTAATATTTAGTATGGATAGATATTTTGACAAAGCCAAGACCGTTGCAAATTTGGCAAACTCTGAAGGTTGAATTTTAACACTACCGAACTGAAACCATGATGTTGCTCCATTTATTTTAACTCCAAAAACTAGCACCGCTAACAAAGAAAGCATCACTAATCCGTATATAGGGATTGCAAAAGAAGTAAAAAACTGCCCATCAAATAATAAAATAATGAATGCTAAAATCAACGCAAATATAATCCACAGCAACTGTTTACCATACCGTTGAGTAATGTCAAAAATACTGTGATGCTCTTCACTATACACTGCCGCATAAATATTCACCCAACCGATAAACACCAACAATAGATAGAGTATAATTATTACCCAATCAACATTTGCAAACATATTCCCGTATCTTCTCACTTTTAGGTTTAACATTTAACAGGTTAGCTTCTAAAATTCTTTTTTCTTTTCTAAGATTTTTTG